>CAUJFU010000499.1 GCA_963169055.1 Myxococcota bacterium | reverse complement strand
CACACCTGCATCGTCAACTTGCCTTCACCCGGCCCACACGCCACCAAGCCCACTCCCAAACACCATAAACTCAACCACCCAAGTTTTTTTCTCATCAAAAACTCCTTTCTTTTTTACACATAAAGCACCGTCTCGATCAGGATAAATCGTAAAAAAAGACGTGCCCCTCACAAACAGGCCCATCGCGTGGCCCCTATTCATAAAACACAGCATAGCTGGTGCTTTGAAGGATCGCTTTGCGCAAGATATTTGTGTCGGTCTGATCGGGCTTTTTGCGATCAGGGATATCTTGATCTTGCACAAAGCGCGAGAAGTCGGTCAAGTCGAACCACTTTTGGGTATGGATTTCAAAGACGATGGGCTTGGCGTTTGAAGCAACCTTGTGGGCAAAAGCGATCCCTGAGATATCACGCTTTTCAAGGCTGATATCACAGATGAATTTCACCTCTTGACGGTCTTTGCTTGCGGAGCCTTGCAAGGACACGCGATCTTCGGCTGCAAATGAAAACTCCGCAGCGCCATAATCGCCCGTGAATCCGTTGATTTGTGCGACTTCGCGATCTTTGTCACCAAGCAGATCCAGCCCCTGCCCCAAGATCCACTCCGCCTTGATCGCCCCTCCTTCAAAGTGACCGGGGTGAGCCCATGCCATAGGCAAGATTCCTTGGAGTAACCTCCGAAATCCTCTTCTTGGAGCGAGTCCTGCGTAGGCCGGGTTCCCTTCGTAAAAGCGCAGGGCTTGAAAGCGCAAAGAGGCCGAAGCCAGCGCCACCGTCCAGCCTGTAGCGCTTTGAAATGTCGGATTCATCGGTCGATAATGAACCCGCAAGCGGATCGGCACGACGGACGGCCCCTGACACGCTCCCACACACAAAAGCCATCCAAGCAACACCGCTATGACAACCAAGATCCGTACTTTCATTCAAGACTTCCTCTCATTACACCACAAGACTTGCACGACTCATCAAAAGAACCCGTGTTCGCGCTACTTCAAGCGGAGCCGTTGTAGTATTGAAAAACGTCTGTTCGTTCCGCCGACTCGGGGTCAAGGGAGCCGCGATCCCTTGTGGGGTGTGGGGTAAAACCCCACAAAACCATTCAACTACGCAACTTCTACATCATTTAAAAAAGCCGAACTCCTAGCGTTGCAAAGATGCGAAAAGGCTCGCCCGCAGTGAAATGAAGCTGTGGGATCTTTTGTGGGGCCACACCGCGCTCAAATGCCGAACTATAGACAAACTGCCCATCTTTCCACGCTTGATTGAGCAGATTATTTCCATCGATCCGTAAAAAGACCGGCCCTACGGTCACTTGCGCGGCAGCGTGCAGCAAAAAGATCGGCTCTCCGACAAACCCAAAAGGCAACGGGCGCGGCCCCAAGACCGAGGCACGCAAAGCCACCATGAGCCGCCACCCGCCTGTCGGCGCTCGCCAACGAAAGACCAAGCCATGCCGACTCAACAGCCTTGGTGCGTACGGCACAGGCTCTCCTGTCGTCGCAAACCGACCCTCCGTATAAGAAAGCATCGTATCCAGCCACAGCCACGAAACCCCCAAACGCACGCGCAGATCCAACTCTCCCCCCACGCGCCAACTCGCTCCAGCATACAGGTTGCTCGCGGTGGCGTGGTCGAAGACCAACTCTTGCGCAACATAAGTGGTAAAGATCGCCAGCGAGACGTCAGCCCATCCCTCAAACAAAAAACGCCCGCCTAGTTCGGCGCTGTGGGCTTCTTGGAAAGGGATGCGTTCGCCATCGCGCAAACTGCGCGCTTGGGCCGAGCGAAAGCCCATCCCATACGCCAAAAAAAGCTGCCACCGCGACGAAAACAGCACTTGCAAGACCGTACGAGGTGCAAGCTGAAACCCCACCCCATCACGCGACGAAGGGCGCGGAGCCACCACGACCTGATCATCCACCGTCATCCCCAACAAGGTCGCACGCAAAGCCGCACGCCATCGCAACCACGGCGTCAGACGCGATGCGAGATCTGCCCATGCAGCGACCTGATAGGCTTGCACCGCTGCGTCGATCTCAGTCTTGTGACGCAACGACCCGTCCGTCAGGCGATATTGTGCTTGCTCGATCTGATCGTACCGTAGCTCTAGGCCCATCCGCAAACGCTGCAATTGCTCCAACGCCAGCCAACGATGCTCCCAACGCGCCGTCCCACCCGCTTGCACAAACCTGTGCAACTGCTCGAACGTATCTCCCTGCGCTTCGTTCAAATAACCCGTAAAGTTCTCTTTGAGCCGAAGATCGCGCCCCATCGCGTACAACATCACCTCACGCGATTGGCCGCCATCCTTCCAAGACAGCGCGACTTGCGCCAAAAATCGCCCCGTATGCCCACCCATCCCCGCACGTTGAGCGTCATAAAACCCTACCTTTCCGCTTGCGATATCGCTTTCTCGCAACACTCCCGCGCTCTCAAACCGCCCATAATGCGCAGCCACCCACAGCCGCAAGCGATAACGACCGATCGCTAGGCCCACTTGCGCCATCCCTCGCCCTTCCAACCACCCACGATTCTGACCAAACCCGTCACCTTGCGAAAATTGCGCCGCCACAAAGCTGTCTTCTCCCATCCCACGCGGCCCCCACGCGATCTCCAATTCGCGCTGCCAAAACGATCCCAACCCCGCTTGCAGGGTCAACCCACGCTCCGCCAAACCCAGATCCAACGACAACGTCCCTGTCGTCGAAAAATCCCCTTGCTCGCCCAAAAATGGGCCTTTTGCATAACGCAATCGCCCGATTACCGAGGGGATCAGAAACAAGATATCCGCATATCCTTGGCCGTGGATGTTCGCCACCTCGTTGATCGGGATTCCTTGAACGCGCACTTCGAGATCCGAGCCATGCACCGCATCAAATCCTCGTAAGAAAAATTGGTGTGCTTTTCCCCGCCCCGTATGTTGGGACATATACAAGCCCGATGTTGCCTGCAAAAGCTCGGACGCTTGATTGCGCGCATACGTCTCCAATGTCTCGCGCTCGACTTCTCCCGCACCAGCCGTCGGCGCACGAAACAATCGCCCCCGCGTCTCCGAAGAAAACTCAGGCGGCGTTGGAGGCCGATGTTTCGGGATATTCAGCCTTGAACGTTGATCGTTCGGGATATTCAGCGTTGAACGCTGGTGCTTCGTATCTGGTTTGTTTTGTTTGTCGGCGTGCGATGGGGGTGTTTTTGGCTTGATTGGCGATGTGCGAACAGCCGAGGATGTGGGGCGAGAGGTGGGAAAAACAGGCTGCGCATAGCCTACGCCAGAACACAACGGCCCGATCCATGCCAAGAACCAACACCACGCAACGAGGCGTATCCCCCCCGCGCTTGTACGACCACGCAAACCTTCCATACCCAAACCACCCAACAACCCAAGCCATTCGAGGCGTGACACGCCAAAAGCCTGATACCATCGGCGTATCGGAGATTTCTCATCGCCCACGGCGTATCCAAAACCTTCCGCGCCGACAACGCGCCGCAAGATATAAACGACGCTCGTTCGCAAAAGCAAGCCCCCCATATATCGGCCTGTTTGATCGCTTGCATCGAGAAAGCTGCACACCAAAGGCTTGACGCAGGTCAACACAACAGCGAAAAGATCTCGTACCTTGGTGACGCCAACGACTGTTTCGGCGCAAACAAGAGACTCTTCGCCCCCAAATCCTAGCAAAGGAAAAGGAAAAGATGACCCCCAAAGACAACACGCTCTCTCTCGGCCATGTGATCGGCGTACAAGGCGGCGTGGTCGATGCGGCGTTTTCAGGAAGACTCCCTCCACTACAACACTTGCTGCGTGCGGGAGATCACGGCGAAGTTCTGTTTGAAGTGACCGCTCATCTCGACGAATCGACCGTTCGCGGGATCGCGTTGACGCCGACGTGGGGCCTTGCGCGTGGCGAAAAAGTCGAAGATACGGGCGGCCCGTTGCGTGTCCCTGTCGGCCCCCAACTGATCGGACGGGCTTTTGACTTGTTTGGCGAGCCGATCGACAACAAACCGCCCCTCCCTACGGAAGTTCCACGGCGTTCGATCCATCAACCTCCCAAGCCGCTACACGAACGCATGACCCAAACCGAGATCTTCCACACCGGAATCAAGATCATCGACCTGCTCTCCCCTCTCGAAAAAGGCGGAAACACGGGACTTTTCGGCGGAGCAGGCGTCGGCAAAACCGTTTTGATCACCGAACTGATCCACAACGTCGTCGGACGTTACAAAGGCGTCAGCTTGTTTTGCGGGATCGGTGAGCGTTGCCGCGAAGCCGAAGAACTCTACCGCGAACTCGATCAAGCGGGCGTGTTGAAAGACACCGTGATGATCTTTGGGCAGATGCACGAACCTCCCGGCGTGCGCTTTCGTGTCGGACACGCGGCCCTCACCATGGCCGAGTACTTTCGCGATGACGCCCATCAAGACGTCCTCCTGCTGATCGACAACATCTTTCGCTTTGTCCAATCAGGAGCCGAAGTCTCCGGCCTGATGGGAGAACTGCCCTCGCGTGTCGGCTACCAACCGTCCCTCGGAACCGATATCGCTCAACTCGAAGAGCGCATCTGCAACACCCAATCTGGCTCCGTCACCTCCGTTCAAGCGGTCTATGTCCCTGCCGACGACTTCACCGATCCTTCCGCCGTTCACACCTTTGCCCACCTTTCGACTTCGATCGTCCTCTCGCGCAAACGCGCCAGTGAAGGGCTTTATCCCGCCGTCGATCCCCTCCAATCGGGTTCCAAGATGTTGACCGCCACCGTCGTCGGTCAACGCCACTACCAGATCGCTCAAGAAGTCCGACGCACGCTCGCCATCTACGAAGACCTCAAAGATATCATCGCCATGCTCGGCATGGTCGAACTCTCCCGCGAAGAACGCCAAATGGTCTTTCGCGCTCGCCGCCTCGAACGCTTTTTGACCCAACCCTTCGCCACCACCGAAGCCTTCACAGGCCAAAAGGGCCGCGCTATCGAACTCAACGATACCCTCGATGGCTGCGAACGCATCCTCTCCGACGAATTCAACGACCGCCCCGAACAAGCTCTCTACATGATCGGCACCCTCGCGGAGGTCAAACACACATGACTCCTGCCACGATGCCCCTCCGCCTCAAGCTCCTTTTGCCTACAGAAGTTTTGATCGAACAAGCCATCCAAAAGCTGATCGCAGAGTCTCCGCACGGTTCGTTCTGTTTGCGTCCACGCCACCAAGACTGGGTGACGGCCCTCGTCCCGGGCCTGCTCTCGTTTGTGGATCTCCAAGGTCAAGAACACTTCGTCGCCGTAGACGAGGGCCATCTGGTCAAATGCGGTGATCAAGTCCTTGTCTCTTGTGGCCGCGCTTCGATCAGCCCAAGCCTCGGCCAAGTACGCCAAACCGTCGAACAAGAATTCCTCCAACGCGACGCCCGCGAAGAGCGCGCTCACGCTGTCTTGATGCGCCTTGAGGCTCTCTTTGTCCAACGCTTTGCCAAGATCTGAGGTCAAAGATGACGCAACATCTGCCTCCCACCGAGACCAAGCAGCCCAACCCCAACGCATCCTCTTCGACTTCGCATCGATGGCCCGAAGAAGTCGGACAAAGAGAGGCCCGAAAGCTTCGCGCCCGCCAAGAAGGCCCACCCACCGTCTGGTTCGGCTTGGGGATGTTTGGCCTCGTCGGTTGGTCGGTGGCGATCCCCACCGTTGCAGGCACTTTGTTTGGGGTGTGGCTCGATCATCTCTGGCCTTCTCGTGTATCTTGGACGCTGACCTTCCTCTTCCTTGGTTTGTTTTGGGGATGTCGACAAGCATGGTACTGGATCGAAAAGGAAAGCCAGCGCCGCGCTACAACCCTGCCCCACGATCCGCTCCTGCCCTCCAACACCACGCCCCCTTCCGCCCATCCCACCGACACTTCCAAGGAGCTGAAGCGATGAGCTTCTTCTTTTTATCGCTACTTTTTCTGACAAGCTTCCCACCCTTGACGCTTGCTGTGTTGCTGCTTGCATTTGTGTTGGGTGTAGGAATTGGGCTCTTTTACTTTGGTGGGCTTTGGTGGACAACCCAACAAGTCCCGCATCGACGGTCTCCTGCGCTTTGGTTGTTGGGCAGTTTTGCGCTGCGGATGCTTTTGGCGGGGGTGGCGTTTTATCTGGTGATGCAAGGCCGTCCTGAGCGATTGTTGGTGTGCTTGTTTGGTTTTTGGGTCGCACGCTACATTTGCATCCGATTATTCGGACAGATCACGCCGACGAAAGCCACCCCTCCCAACAAAAATCTTCCCTCTCAACCTCGTTCGGAGTCGTTCTGATGCATCTTTCTCCTGACGCATTGATTCTTTGGCAATGGGGGCCGATCAGGCTGAGCGCGACCTTGTTGTGGACGTGGTTCGTGATGGCCCTGCTTGTCTCGATCGCGTGGTGGGTAGGACGCCGCCTTTCTTCGGATGTCAAGATCTCCCGAGGGCAGGCTTTGTTGGAAAGCCTGTTGGTGCTGATCCTCTCGCAGATCCGAGATGTCGGACAACAACCCCCACGTCCTTTTCTGCCTTTTATCGGTACGCTTTTTCTATTTATCGCAGCTTCCAACCTGCTTTCGGTCATCCCGGGGTTTATCGCCCCCACCGCTTCGCTGTCGACCACCACGGCCCTTGCGTTGTGTGTGTTTGTGGCCGTTCCGCTGTTCGGCATCGCCCAACAAGGAGTGCTGCCTTATCTTCGCCAATATGTCCAACCTTCGGCCTTTATGCTTCCTTTTAATATCCTTGGTGAGATATCTCGCACCCTTGCGCTCGCGGTTCGCCTGTTTGGAAACGCCATGAGCGGTCGTCTGATCACGGGTAGCCTTTTGATCGTAGTACCGTTCTTTTTTCCGATCATGATGGACTTATTGGGCTTGCTCACAGGAATGATTCAGGCGTATATCTTTTCGATCTTGGCGATGGTGTACATCGCTTCGGCCTATCAAGCTCATCCGTCTCCGACACCTGCGGAGTCTTCTTCACCAACCCCCAAGGAGTAGCCTTTATGGATACCATCGGATTGATCGCCAGCGTCTCGATCTTTACTGCGGGTTTGACCGTCGGCATCGGCTCGATCGCCCCCGCACTTGGCGAAGGCCGCGCCCTCGCCCAAGCCCTCCAATCGATCGCCCAACAACCCGACGAAGCCAACACGATCACACGCACCTTGTTTGTGGGCATCGCGATGGTCGAATCCACGGCCATTTACTGCCTTGTGATCTCCATGATCCTGCTATTTGCCAACCCGTTTTGGAACTATGTGATCGCCCAAGCCGCCAAAACGGTCGGAAAATAAACATCCCAACGCCTCTTTTGCGCACTCAAGGTACACAAGACGCGGGAGAATTTTCGGTGAGTATCGATTGGTTCACTGTCAGCGCCCAGATCGTCAACTTTCTGATCTTGATGGCGCTGCTCAAACGCTTCCTTTATGCCCCATTGTTGGCCGTGATGGACAAGCGCGAACAAACCGTTGCGCAGCGATGGGAGGAGGCCGAACGCCTCCAACAGCAGGCGCAGATCGCCCTTGAGGACAACCAAAAGCAGCAACGCCTGTTGCGAGAGACCCAAGAAGCCTCTTTATCGCGCATCCGCGAAGAAGCCGAGGCCCAAAAACAGCAGATGCTTGAAACCATTCGCGACGATCTCCAACAGCGCAAAGACCGATGGTTAGGGTCCATCGAGCAAGAAAAAGAGGACTTCTTGCTTGACCTGCAACGGCGCGTCGGCGAAGAAACCCTTGCCATCGCCACAAACGCATTGCGCGACCTTGCCCACGCCGATCTCGAACAAGCCATCACCTCGGCCTTTTTGCAAAAACTCGCGGCACTCGACCCCACCACCCAAGTCGCCCTCAAGCGCGCCCTTCACGAACCCACCGAATCCCTTGTCGTCCAGACGCGCTTTTTGCTCTCCGACACCCAACAACAGGCCATCACCACACAACTCGAACAGATCGCAGACTCCGCTGTGCGCGTGGACTTTGCGCAAGAACCCGCGCTGCTCGGCGGTATCTCGCTCAAAGTCCCGCCTTACGAGATCGCATGGAACCTCCGCGAATACCTCGATGCTTTGGGTGCAACCTTCCAACACGCCCTCAGCGTTCGTTCCGCCCAAGCCCCCACACCACAAGGGAAAAGTGCAAGATGACCGATCCAGCGCGTTCTCTTCGGGAGGCGATCTTGACGCCAGCTTTTGTGGGGCTACAGACCGCAAGAACAGGACTTTTATTGGAGCCAACGCTTCGAGAGATCGGGCGCGTCCGCGAAGTACAGCGTGGAGTTGTCCGAGTGACGGGACTTCCGGGGGCGCGGATGGGCGAAGAGATCCTTTTTGCGGACGGATCGCGGGGGATGGTGTTGCGCTTGAATCCCGAAGATATCGGCGTGGCGTTGATCGAAGAAAGCGCCCAGCTGTACGCAGGGATCGAAGTATACCGCAGCGGAAATTTGGTGGACGTCCCTGTGGGTGAAGGCGTTCTT
>CAUJFU010000498.1 GCA_963169055.1 Myxococcota bacterium | reverse complement strand
CGGATGTCGTATGAGGCAGTGGAAAAGGGAAAGCGTGAAGAATCAAGCCGTTGTAGGGGCGGTTCGGGAACCGCCCGCGCCTGAGCAACGGCCTTTTTCGTATCGGTATGACAGTTCAGTCTCTTTTCTTCACCCGATGCCCGTGGGGTGATACCAATTCTGCCCATGCCAGAGACCCCCCGCTGGATGGGCTTTACATACGATGTGTCCGAGTGTTAGACACAGGGCCAACCATGGCTTAACAAGGCGCGTATGGGGCAACGCCCCACCAAAACCATCGGATGATGTGGCTGATCTCTTCTATTTTTCGCGGATGACGGGGACATTGAGTTTTTTGGGGCGGCCTTCAGGCTTGCACATATCGGTTTCGCGGGTGCCGAAGAAGAGCTTGTCTCCTTCGATCTTGACGATGTCGTGATCGGTCGGACAGTCGGCGATCTTGGGAGCCACACCGATACATCCTGTGCCACCGACTTCTTGGGGGACGCCGACGACCCAAGGTTTTGTACCGCATTGGCTTTGGGTGAAGGTTTTGGCGAAGTCTTCGGTGTGTGCGATGAATTGGATCGAGGTATAAGAGAAGTTGCCTTGGGTTGCGGCGGGGACGTCTTTGGAGAAACCGAGCAGCGTGTAAGGGCCGTTGATACGTGAAGAGAACAAGGGGTTTTTACAATCTTTGTCGGCGTGGATGGTGAATTCGAGCCACCAGCGGCGATCGCTCACGATAAAGTCGCGGGTGAGGTAGTTGGTTTGGCCGTTGGCTTGGAGGGTTTCGCAGGATTCACTTTTCCAACGCCCGATCATATCGAAGGAGGACAAAGGCATCACAAAGGGCAGATCGACCCGTCGGATCAAGAACGGCAAGGCGGGAGGGTTGGGATCTGCACCGAAGAGGTGATCGAGTTGGCCTTCGACCACCCACGCACTGCCCGCATAGACGGCGAAGGTGGTTGGTTTATCGAGACGCGAAGACAGGACGCGAACGGTGGCTTGGTTGCCGTTGAGGGTGATCGAGCTGAGGCGATCGGCAAAGTTTTCAGCCACTACAAAGGTGGTGTCGTTGATCATCTTTAATCCGTCGCCTGACACGAGAGAGCGGCTGAGGGTGATCTGGACGACTGTTCCGGCGCTTCCATCGTTTTGGATGGGGATACGCAAAAACGTTCCGCGTGCTGTATGCACCGTGTAAAGGGCGTCTTTGCCGTTGTATACGATACCGTTTAGGCCAAAGTCGCCTTGTTTGTCGATGGCAAACAGCGGATCTTCTTTCCACACGGTGGCGCTGTTGTTTTGCAAGACTTGGGCTGCGGGGACGCGGTAGAGCTGCGATCCGAAGGAGTTGGTGGCGTAGAGGTTGCCGTTGTTGTCCAAGGTCAAGTCGTTGCAGAATCCCGTCATATTGTGTTTAGCGCGGACTTGTCCTGTTGTTTGATCCACTGCGACGATGCGAGGAGGCTGGGCGTTGGAGAGATCGACCGAACAAACCCACAGCAGCTTGCGAGCTTCATCGACCAAAAGGCCGACAGCTTGGATGATATCGCCACCGCTTGCCACAAACGTTTCTGGTTTGCGTTGTGTGGGCGACTGGCGGAGGATCTCGCCTGTCGTTAGGCTTCCGACGTACACCGTACCATCGGACGAGATGGCGATCCCTTCGGGATAAAATCGCTCGCCCGGCAATTGGATCTCGTGGCTTGCCGACCAAGATGGCGTTGTCGGGAGACCCGGGATGCCCGATACGCCGGGGGAACCCGCATCGCCTTTTGCACCAGCATCGCCTTTTGCGCCTGCATCGCCTTTTGCGCCTGCGTCGCCTTTTGCGCCAGCATCGCCTTTTGCGCCTGCGGCTCCGATGTCACCTTTGGGGCCGGCTGGTCCTGCGCAAGCAGCGGTGAATAACACCAAACAGGCTATCCAAGACCATCGGGCGAGAAGCAGATATTTTCTTTTCTGTGGAAGGGTACGTGTTTGCATAACGTTGGTTTCTCCGTTGTGTTGGGGGAAAGAGTGGCATGGGGTGTGCGGATCGTTGTGATTGCGCGCACAAGCACAACGAATCGAACCGCCATAGCGGGTGTTTGATAAGGCTCGGTGAAAGGAGCATTTGTTGACTTTCTTGTGCTTAGGAATACAACACGGAGGGAGGGGTGTCCAATGCAAAAAGAGGGAAGCTGGTATGCAAAAAACGCAAATCGAGCAGTTGAGTTTTCGGGAATTGAGGGCGCTGCAACTGTTGTTAGAGGAGCGCAATTTAACCCGAGCATCGGAGCGTTTGGGGCTAAGCCAGTCGGCAACAAGTCGGTTGTTAGGGCATTTGCGATCGGTTTTTCAAGATCCGTTGTTCGTGCGAACCCCCAACGGTTTATTGCCGACCCCACGAGCCGAAGATCTGTTTGCGCCGTTGCAGCGGATGTTTCAAGCGGGGGAGGAGCTGATCGCGCCTGCGCAATTTGATCCTGCTCGGGTTCAAGAGACCTTTGATATCCGCGCTTCGGACTATGTCTCGACGGTTTTTTTGTTGGAGCGCTTGAAACGGATACAGCGGGAGGCTCCGTTGATGTCTGTGCGTATCTTGCACCTTGATTTTCGGCGAGCCGATCTGTTGGAAAGCGGCGAAGTGGATTTATTTTTTGGAAGCCCTCTCAAAGACGGAGGGAGCCTGATGCAACGAAAAGTGTTTGAGGACGAGTATGTCTGCGTTTTTCGTTCAGGGCATCCGCTTTCCGAAAAAGCATCGTTGGCGCTTGAGGATTATCTGCGTTATCCGCACATCAACGTCAGGGTGCGCGGTACACCGTCGTCGCCTGTGGATGACAGTTTAAAAGAGGCCGATGCTCCGCCTCGCCATGTGGGTCTTGTTGTGCAAAGCTACATTCTTCAATGGATGACGCTCCAAGACTCCGATATGATCGCGACAATCCCGCGCCGCCTTGTGGAACGTATGTGCGTTTACGCACCGTTGTTGTCGAGGCCACTTCCCGTCAAAGTGCCTGCGATCTCGATCTCGATGTTTTGGCCCGAGCGCTTGACAAATTCGCCGTTGCATCGGTGGTTTCGTTCGATGTTGCTTGCTTAATCGGCGGGGATAGGTATGTGTGCTAGGGTGTCTGTCCGCCAAACGTCGTGTGAAGGCTTCATCGGAGAATCCGTCCGTTGTGCGGAGGGCTGTTGGAAAAGGGTTTTTGGATGAGAAATCATTTGTTAGAACGTGCGATCGCGGAATTGCCGGAGCTTGTAGGTGTGGGGTTGGTGGACATCGATACAGGCGAATCGTTGGGTGCGGATAGTGCGGATGTACAAGGGCTGAGAGATCTTTCGGGACTGGCGAACACCACACGCGATCTGTTTGAAGGCCCCAATATCCGAGCGATCGAAGATATCTTTCATGCCCGTCGTGGAGATCAAAAAGAACCTTACTTCAAGGAGATCCTGTTTTATTCGAAGCATCTCGTGCATTACTTCGGGAAGTTGCAACACTCTCCGCGCCTTGTTCTCGCTGTTGTGGCGAACCAGAACGTCAATATCGGGATGTTGCTTGTCAAAGTGCGGGCCTTGTTAAAAGAAGAGCGGCCCACGCAACCGATCTTTCAA
>CAUJFU010000497.1 GCA_963169055.1 Myxococcota bacterium | reverse complement strand
GCCGCGCCGCGTCGTGAAGTGTCGCGCCTTGCTTGAGGAGCGAGGCGCAATTTCGGGGGGAGCTTACTCTAGGTCTTGTTTTTTTGATCAGACAGGACTCACGCAGTTGACAAAAAAAGCCGTGTTCGCGCTGTTTCAAGCGAGAGTGTCGTTGGTTTGAACGACGAACGATCCTTTCGCCATCGCGGGGTCAAGGGAGCGGCGCTCCCTTGTGGGGCGTGGGGTGAAACCCCACAACATCATCCAACAGCGCCAAATCGATCAAAGCAAAAAAGCGCCGATGCAGCAAGGAAGGGCGGCGGGTTGACGAGAGGGGGGTAGAAGAATAGGTTAGACGTTTTCTGAGATTGTGCATGGACCACAAAGGAGCGATGGGATGGCGGATCTCAACGAGATGGCGGTCTTCGTGAAAGTGGCGGAAGAGTTGAGCATCACAAACGCAGCGCGTTCGATGGGATTGCCTAAATCGACCGTGAGTCGGCGGTTGGCGCGGCTCGAAGAGCGTTTAGGGGTTCGCTTGATCCATCGCACCACGCGAAACCTCAACCTGACCGAAGTCGGCGTGGCTTTTTATGAGCGTTGTGCGAGGTTGATCGCCGAGGCCGAAGAAGCCGAACTGACGGTCTCTGAGTTGCAGCAGTTTCCTTGTGGACACTTGCGGATCACGGCCCCGACGACGTTTGCGGTGGCTTTTTTGCGACCGATCTTGACGGATTTTATGGCGAAATACTCCGATGTCACCGTCGAAGTGATGCTGTCTTCTCGGGTGGTCAATGTGATCGAAGAGGGCTTTGATCTGGCGATCCGTATCGGACGTCTCGAAGATTCGACGTTGGTGGCGCGCAAACTGGGACCGACCTCTGCGCGTTTGTATGCCAGTCCGCGTTATATCGCAGCGCATGGATGCCCAAAAACGCCCGAAGATCTAGCAGAATACGAATGCTTGCTTTTGGGCGGTGGCAACCCCCATACGGGCGGCGGAAACCCTCATGCGGAGTGGCGGTTGCAACATCCCAAGCACGAACAAGTCAGCGTCTCCGTTCGGGGGCGTTTGGTGGTGAACGATATGTTGTTTTTGCGCGATGCGACGTTGGCAGGGATGGGGATTGCCTTGCTACCGTCTTTTTTGTGCCACGAACAAGTTCGTGCGGGAACCCTCCAACAGATCTTGCCGGGTTGGAACCCTCCTGAAATGGCGATCTTTGCGGTCTATCCGAGCCGTCGTTATCTTTCGGCCAAAGTGCGTGTGTTTCTGGAATTTTTGATCGACCAACTGTCCCCGACGGTTCCTTGGCTTCCCTCGGAAGAAAACGGTGTGGGGCAGGAGGCGGTTTCTTCTACCCATTGACGAGCGATCGTGATCTTCCTAGTCTAATGCGGCGTGCAACAAGCACGTTGTTTGTCGTATGTTTTGGATGTCGGGGGGAACTCTCCTCGGTGTGTTCGTTTCAAAAAACCATCCCGATACGGGACAAAAGAAGCCCGCAAACGCTTCATCTTTTGAAGGAGGTCTTGATGCACAGAAAGATAGGGTGCGCGTTCATGGCGGTGCTTGGCATCTTGCTAAGTTTCCCGACGTGGGCCGCCAAACAAGGAACCTTGGTGATCTCAAGCGAACCCACAGGGGCCACGATTTATATCGATGGTGTTAACGAAGGCGAAACGGGTCAAAAGCCTGTGGCGATCGAAGTCGAAGCTGGCGTTCGTACGGTGGAATTGCGTATGAACGGCTATCAAACACGCACAGAAAAGATCCGCGTTCGTCCCAATCAAAAGCGCATCTTGCGCTGGCAGCTTGCGCGTGCAGGTGCAGAACCGCCACCCCGCGCAGAACCCCCCCAAGATCCCGCACCCGCCAACCCTCCCCCTGCGGGTTCCGCTGGTGACAAAGAACCTCCGCCGCCTCCCGCAGATGGCAAAGAACCCCCGCCGCCTCCCGCAGACGGCAAAGAACCCCCGCCTGCGGCTCGTCCCGTTCCGTCCGATGTTCCCGCTGCCGTTCAAGGCGTCGCACGTGCCTGTCAAGAAGGCCGAGCGGATGCTTGTCAAAAGATCGGCGATTTTTATCGCGATGGTGACGGCGTTGAACGCGATCTCAACCGTGCACGCACCTTTTACGAAAAATCCTGTGGTTTGCGAAACGGCGCTGGATGTGCGCGTGTCGGCGAATTGTATATGCGTGGGTTGGGGGTGACACGCGATTACCCCCGTGCCATGGGTTATTACCAACAAGCTTGTGGATTGCGCGATGGATTGGGCTGTAGCAACTTGGCTTGGTTGTACCGAAGCGGACGAGGCGGAGAGCGCAGCCTCCCCAAAGCACTCCAATATTACGATCTTTCTTGCAACCTCAGCTACGCCAACGGCTGCCACAACCTCGCGAAGTTATATCTCAACACCAAAGAGATCCCGATCGATTATGCACGCGCACGAGGTGCTTATCAGCGCGGATGCTCCTTGAAATTTGGAGAGTCTTGCAATCGTTTGGGCGGGATGTTGCGTCGGGGGCAAGGCGGCCAACGCGATTATGCAGGAGCCTTGCAAGCCTACATCCAAGCCTGCGATGCAAGCCACGGTGCAGGCTGCAACAACGCTGCCTTGATGTTTGAACGTGGCATGGGAGCGCGAGCCAGTTGCGCTCAAGCTGACGAATACTACAAAAAAGCCTGTTCCTTCGGTGTTCGTGAAACCTGCAACACCCGCTGTCGCCCCCCCCAAGATTCCAACGAATAACTTTTTCTGTTTCCGCATCAGACCCACGCGATCCTCCCCATCCCTTCGATGTTTGACAGAGATTGCAAACAAAGCGCAACTTTTGAGCCGCAGGGCAGATACTAAGGCGACCGCGTGCGCCGTCTTTTTGTCGGTGCCGTATGCTTTCTTGGCTTGCACAAATTCTTTCTTTTTGGCAAGGTGACAGCTTTGCCGATGGTCTATCCGCCCCGAACAAACATATCTGGGCGATCCTTGACGTGATGAGGTGAGACGATGCCCGTACGAATCCAAGACAAACAACTTTCTCAGGTGATGGCCCAAGTGGATCGCCAGCCCACCAAGAAGATCGACGACAACACCGTACTCGAATTGCTTGCGGGCGTGGGGGATCGCAACGCCGATACCTCAGCCACCGTCCTTCAACGCCTGACACAGCCGGGGGCCACGCGCCAGCAACAATTTGAAGAAGCCAAAGCGGGCTTGTCCAGCAAAGAACGCGACGATCTCAACGCTATCTTGGGGCGCACCGACCTCCAATGGACCCCGGGCGCACGCAACTTGATCGAAGCCCTCACGGGTCGCGCACAACTCTCGACCGAAAACCAAACAGGCGATTCGCTCCAATTGCCCGAAGCTTTGAAAAACAAACTTACGGCCCTCGCAAAGCCCGGTGAGACCTTGGAGATCGTCAACGTCTCCGACAATCCTCAAAGCGGCGATGCGGCCAACAAGATGGAAGTCAAAGTCGATCAATGGGGCCGATTTAGCGGTCAATTGGATAACGTCAAAGAAGGCGATCACCTGCGCGTTCGCTCACGCGGTGCGAATGGCAACGTCAGCAACTGGATCAATCTCCAAGCCCAAGGCATGGGCGGCGAAGACACCCGCAACGCCAAGATCAAAGCCGAAGAACTCGGTCTCGAAGTCAATGGTCGTGGCTCTGTCGATCTCGTGCATCTCGGAAACGGCATGGTTTCCGAACCCAACGCTCAAGTCCGTCTCACCAACCAACGCACAGGCGAATCTTTCGACTTTACGCTCAACGAAAGCGGACAATTCCCTCGTGGCGTTAGTGTCAAAGGCGAGGCTGGCGATGCTTTCTCGGTCGCTGTGAGCGACGGAACCAATAACACTTCTTTCCGCGAAGTCGCTGGCTCCATCAAAGTGGAAGGCGCCCCCCAACCCAAAAACCTCGAAGATCCGATGCCTTGGAAAGAACGCCACGTCAACGCCGATGGTACGCCTTCGGTGAAGTCCGAGCGTTTCACAGGCCCCTTGTTTGCGGAGGGTGTGAAAGTCGATGACGTCAAACAAGGGCAACTCGGAAACTGCTTCTTGTGTGCTGCTGCTGCTGCGGCTGCGCATACCGATCCTGACGCCATCAAAAACATGATCAAAGACAACGGCGATGGAACTTATACCGTCACGTTCAAAGAGCGCGATTATCGCGGAACGTTGACCGACAAAAAGATCACGGTGGATGGGGACTTGTATGTCCGTGCCAACGGTGCCGCTCTCTACGGTGCGGGTATGAACTCCAGCAGCAAAGACCAGATGGAGATGTGGTATCCGATCTTTGAGAAAGCCTATGCCGCTTACAAAGGCAGCTATGACAAGATCGGCAGCGGTGGTAGCACAGGCGACGCCTTGACCGCGATCTTGGGCGCACGCACCACCTATAGCGGCGTCGAAGATTACAACGCAGACCGCGTCTATGACAGCCTGAAAAAAGCCCAAGAAAACGGATGGCCCGCAACCGCCGCAACCTACGGCAAAGACAGCCCCGAAGCCGAGCGTTATGCAGGACAAAAAGTCTACCCATGGCACGCTTACACCGTGATGGGTGTCCAAGAAGAAGACGGCAAGAAATACGTCCAACTCCGCAATCCATGGGGTTCTACGGAACCCGGTTATGACGGCAAAGACGACGGGATCTTCCGCCTTGAACTCAAAGACTTCGTTCATTACTATAGCGGCGTGACGATCGCCCAAGGCTAATCATTTTTCGCTCGAACCTGATGTGGGCCGTCACTCCACAACACTCCGTCAAACAGATGGCGAAGAGTTGCGGGGTGGCGGTCTTTTTGTATCCACCAAGGAGGCTGTTATGGCGCTACCACCCGAACCCATCGACGAGTTATTGCCCCAAGCCGAATTTGGCGTTATTGCCGAAGTCCTCGATATCAAAGAGCGCGGCAAACAAGACTATATCCCCACCCCCGAAAAACCCGATATGGTCGACATCCCCCGCGATCTCCCTTACCAAGTCCTCACCCTCCAAGTCAAAGAGCGCTTGTTTGGTGCTTTGGGAACTCTTGGCGAACGCTTCGATGTGTACAAGCCCGCAGGCGATTATGTCCTACGTGCCGGTGTCGAAGGCCCCTTCTTTCTTGTCAAAGACCCAGAACACAAACAACCCGTGATCATCGGTCGCTACGGGCCCGACAACTACACAATGACGGTGGTTCGCGCTGCGATCAAAAAACACGGACGCAGCTAGGTTTGGTTTGTTGTGGGGAGGGTTGGTTTGGTGGGGGGAGGATCTCAATCGCCGAGGATTTGGCGGGTGAAGGCGTTGGACCATGTATTGTTGCCAGTGTTGTTGGCGACCACGTTTTTGTTCATGCGGATGCTGGCGTTTCCGAGGCTGTAGATGCTAGAGCCGTTGTTGACGATGGTGTTGTTGTGGATGGCGATCCAACGCGATTGCATGATCATGAACGCGGCGAGTGTGTTGTGATGGATGAAGTTGTTGGTTGCGATCAGGTCGCTGACATCGTAGGTTCGGATGCCTACTGCGCCCGAGCCGTTTAACTCGCAATGATCGACCCAGATCCGTTGGGAGCTGATGGCGCGGATGACAGCACCTTCGCAGTTGAATTGGCCCAAGGGACGGGCATGACGGGCCTTGAGGAAGCGGATCTTGATATCCGAAGAATCTTTGATCTGGAGGACATCGTCGTAGAGATCTTCCACAATAATCCATACTTCGCCTTGCCCTTCAAGGTTAAGCTTTTGGATGTTGTGGATCTGGATCCCTTTTTTGTAGCGGTAGATCCCGGCGCGCAACAAGATCGTGTCGCCCGGTTGGCTTTTGTTGATGGTTTCTTGGAGTTTATCGGCTTGTTGGGGCGTGAGGAAATGCACCACCGCAGGTTTGCTGGTAGGAGCTGACGCGGGTATGCTGGTGGGGGTTCCTGCGGGTGGTGGCGGTGGTTCGGCTTCTTCTTTGCCTTTTGCAGGGGCAGCGGGTGAAGGGGCTTTTTCGGGAACGACTTGTGGCGGTTTGGGGGGAGTGGGTGGGTTCGCAAAGTTCGGTGCGACGAAGGCCAGAGAAAGCACACACACCGAGAGGCAAGAGAACAGCACTGTCGCGAGACGTGTCATGGATCGCTCCTTTTTGTGCAGGGATGGAGAACAACAGAACGGGAAAAGGCCCGACCCAACAAGGCGTGGCAGAGTTTCGGCCTGCTTTTTGGGACGGCGCGTGTTAGCTTAATGTTTCACGTCCTGTTATGCAAGAAAGCGTTGACTTTCGCGCAAACAGCGGTAAGGTGAGCGAAGCGATGGATGACCTGCGGGACTAGAACATAACTAAGGTGGAATTATGACGAAAGCGCTCGTGTTGTTTTCAGGCGGACAAGATAGTACCACTTGCTTGTATTGGGCTTTGCAAAACTTCGATGATGTGACCGCTTTGGGCTTTGATTATGGGCAAAAACATCGTGTCGAACTCCAACAAGCCACCAAGATCGCGGAGATGGCGGGAGTTCCTTTCGAGATACTCAAACTCGATCATCTCTTGGGAAATTCTGCTCTCCTCCAACATGACCGCGATATCAACGCGCCTCATCCCCAAGCTGTCGGACTTCCCGGAGCATTTGTTCCCGGTCGCAACCTGATCTTCCTTTCGATCGCTGCGAGCTACGCTTTCAATCGCGGCATCTTTGATATCGTCGGTGGGATGTGCCAAACCGATTATTCGGGTTATCCAGATTGTCGTCGTGTTTTCATCGAAAGCTTTGAAACCACGATCTCTTTGGCGACCATGCAAGACTTTCGCGTCCACACGCCGCTGATGTACATGAACAAAGCTGATACCTTCAAATTAGCCGAAGATTTGGGCGTTTTGGATGTGATCTTGGAACACACACACTCCGACTACAACGGCGATCGCAGCGAACGCCACCCGTGGGGATATGGAAAACTCGACAACGAAGCCAGTCGCCTTCGCGCCCGTGGTTACGAAGAATTTCGCCGACTCTATCATCCCGCCGAAGACCTCTCCACCGGAACAGATATCCCCACCATGGGCGGCCTCGCAACCATCGAGATGATGGCCTTTGATGTCGGGAGCCTTGCCGCAGCAGCCGCTGCCGCAAGAGAGTCTTCTCCCTCGGTCTCTCCCGAACTCCCGGGCGCTGCAACCGATGAACATGAAGCCGTCCCCGATCCCGACAAAAGCAAGTCAACGACCCACCCCTAAAGGGGCGGGCTTGTGAAAGCAAGCCCAGTTGACCAGACGACAACAGAGGAAGTGGCGCAAGCCAAGTTGTTGTGAACGATAGAGAGTATGTAGAGACCCTCGGATGCCGCCTCAGTTCGGGGCCCTCTCGTGGCACTGTAAACATCTGCTTGGGTGAGCGGAAGTCAA
>CAUJFU010000496.1 GCA_963169055.1 Myxococcota bacterium | reverse complement strand
GGACATTACTTGCCTTCACAACATCCGCTTGATTACTTTATCCACCATAACACGCTCCATGCTTTCGAGGATTTTACTTTCCAAGAAGCCATCCAACGCGCCAACCGCTCCTTTGAAACCCATTCTTTGCGAAAAGAAGCGGATTACTTTGCAGACCTTCAAACGGGGCGGATCACGCCCGACGATCTCGATGCCATCCTTCAACTCTCCCCCCCCCAAACAGACCATCCCATCGGGATCTCCGCTTATCTCGAAACGCCTGCACTTTGGAAGCGTTTGATCTTGCAACACGGACTCCAGCCCCCCTCTCTTGGCGCGCTTTCTTGGCGGCTGCTCGAACAAGGCGAACTCCTGCGCTTTCCTCAACGCTTGCCCCTCGAACTCAAACAACGCCATATCGAGCGCTTTCAGACGCGCTGGAATCACTTCGCTCGCCAAGGCTCTCTCCAACAGCGCATCGAATACCTCACCGCTGAACCCCAATCCGACAACGCGCAACGCTTGCTCCAAGCCTACTACCAACTCTCCCCCAAAACCCCCGAAGAACTCGATGCGTGGGTCTATGAAGACCCCGCACAATTCGCACTCACCGCGCTCTGGCTTCGTTGCCTCAAATGGAGCCGCAACCATCCTCTTTTGCCCACCCCCGCCTCTCCTTTTTATCGGCACCGCGACGTCTTGTTGGCCCAAGAAGGCGAAGATCTCGACAACAAAACACACCCGATCCTTCTGCGCTTTCTCTCTCGCTTCTGCGATCAAGGCATGTCATTTCAGCCCATGCCCGATCGTGAAGAAGGCATCTTGCGCACTTTCGTTGCGATCTACGACCGCGCCCTCACTCCCATGGAACGCTGGCTCGAAACGCTCGTCTCCGCGATCCGAAATGCGCTCGAAAAGTCCTATACACCAGAAAAAATCATCGCTCTCGCTCTCCAAAAGCTCCAAGTTGCCCCCGAAGATCACGAAAGTTATCTCTCTTCTGTGATCTTCTCTTTGCGCGGATGGATGGGCATGATCCGTATGCTCGAACAACGGCCCGATTATCTTGTTCGGCCCGAAGAAACCCCTTCTCTGCTCCAAGCCATCGCCCTCCAGATCACCGCTGAATGGGCCGCTTGGTCCGACGAGATCATCGAACGACCCACCTGTGCTTGGATGGCCAAGCCCTGGAAAGACGTCCGCGCTCTCCTTCCCTCTCCTCCCCGTGATATCCTCGCCGATGCCTACTACCTCTTCCAATGCTGCCTCTACGCCGGCATCTCCGCCGACGAATTCGCTCACGCCTCCCACGAACATCTCCAACAAATCAACCGCGATATCGCTGCTTTCGACGAAACTCAACGCGCATGGATCTGGCACCTCGCTTACGAACGAAACTACTACCAACGCGCCCTTGATGGATTGCGCGAAAACATCGCGCAAAATGATCGCCTCCCCCCCAAACAACACCGGCCTTCCTTTCAGATCGCCTGCTGCATCGACGACCGCGAAGAGTCCTTCCGCCGTCACCTCGAAGAAATCGACCCGCGTTGCGAAACCTTCGGTGTCGCCGGATTCTTTGGCATCGACATGAAATACAAAGGACTCCAAGACCCCTACTATCGGTCTCTTTGCCCACCTGTCCTCTTCCCCAAAAACAAAGTCGGCGAACGACCCCAACCCCACCCCGAAAAACACAACCAACCTCTCGAAGAGTTTTTCCGCAAACGCCGACTGATCGGATGGTTCCGACGACAAAGCTTCGTCAACAGCCGTATGCCCCTTCGCGGGTTCTTTTGGACCCTTGTGATCGGGCTGCTCAACTTTGTCCCGATGCTCTTGCGCATCCTTGCCCCTCGAAAAGCCAAAGAATTCGAACAGCGCTTCAAAAAGGGCTTCCTGCCCACCATCCAAACCGAGATGACCATCCTCAAACCCGAAGCCACCGAAGCCACCGAAGCTACCGAAACCGAAGGATTCACACACGACGAACTCTTGGCTCGCGTCCAATCGATCCTGCGCATCATGGGACTCACCTCCAACTTTGCTCCGCTGATCTTTGTCACAGGACATGGCTCCAGCAGTCGCAACAACCCCCACAAAGCCGCCTACGATTGCGGCGCTTGTGGCGGCGCCCAAGGCGGCCCAAATGCCCGTATCTTCGCAGCCACCCTCAACACCCCTTCTATCCGCGAAGCCCTCCGCACCCAAGCCCAGATCCATATCCCCGACGATACTTGGTTTATCGGCTGTATGCACGACACCACCGCCGATTCCATCGAATACTACGAACTCGAAAAACTTCCCCCTTCTCACCAACAACGCTTCCAAGAGATCCGCACCATCCTTGACGAAGCACGCCGACGCAATGCCCACGAACGATGCCGACGCTTCGAGTCTTTCCCCCTCCATCTCAGCCCTGCCGAAGCCCTCGAACACGTCGAAGAACGCGCCAGTGATATCTCCGAACCTCGGCCCGAATGTGGACACGCCACCAACGCCCTTTGCATCGTCGGGCGACGTCACCTCACCCGCAACCTCTATCTCGATCGTCGCGCCTTCCTCGTCTCCTACAACCCCTCCCAAGATCACGAGATCAAAACGCTGACCTCCATCCTGAACGCCGTTGTCCCCGTCTGTGCCGGCATCAACCTCGAATACTTCTTCTCCTACGTCAACAACTCCTTCTATGGCGCAGGCACCAAACTCCCGCACAATATCTCAGGATACATCGGCGTGATCAACGGAAACCTCAGCGATCTTCAAGCGGGACTCCCTTGGCAGATGGTCGAGATCCACGAACCCGTCCGCCTCTTGATGATCGTCGAACAAAGCCCTGCACTCTTTGAGCGCGTCCTCGCCAACCTCCCCTACGTCAAAAAACTCATCGACCACCAATGGTTGCGCGTCGCGCTGATCGACCCTGACACCCGACAATTCTTCTTTTGGGAAGCACAAAAGGCCATCCCTTGGACTCCCCCTGCTTTGCCTCTCAAAAAAGCCGTCGAGTCCAGCGTTTGGTATCGTGGCAAACGCGGCCACCTTCTCCCCGCCCGTATCCTCGCCTCCATCGGCGAACCCCACCCCCACGACCCCGAAGCCTGCCAAGACTGTCCCGAACATCGCGAACTCTCTACTCCGTCTTTTCCGTCTGCTTCGCCATCGACTTCTTCTCCGCCCAACCCTTCGGCCCATCAGACGGAAGGAGCCTAATCACCATGCTCAAACAAACCATCGAACTTGCCCTTCTCTTCTTGCTTTTTCTTCCTCTTGCGATCACCGTCGGACTCGGCATCGGCTTGTTGTTTCGTCTCCATCTTCCCGAAAGATGGGTCAAACACATGAGCAGCACTTATTTTGTCTTCAACGTCGGCCTGATCCTTTTCCTCTTCATCGTCACATTTTCTTATCCTGACCCATTGTTCTGGTCCTACGGCCTCTTTAAAACGTACCGTATCGATGTCGTGTTGATGCTTGACCGCCTCGCCTTGCTATACTTGCTCTTTGCGGGTGTTCTCGTCGGTCTGGTCGGTCGTTTCGCCTTCTCTTATCTGCACCGCGAAGAAGGCTTCCATCGCTTTTTCATCTTGCTCCACCTTGCGGCCTTTGGCTTGCAGATCGCCATTACCGCCGGATGTCTCGACCTTTTGTGGGTTGGGTGGGAGTGCTTGGGTATTAGCTCCGTCTTGCTCGTCACCTTTTTCTACGAGCGCAAAGGCCCCGTCGACAACGGACTCTACATCTTCTTTATCTACCGACTCGGCGATCTCGCCCTTCTGACCGTCGGTTTGTGGCTACACACCACCCTCAAAACCACCCATTTCCAACACGTCCTCACCCCCGACAATCTCCGCATCCTCCTCCAAAGCGGCTCTGTGATCTCCGTCGCTTTCTTCTTGTGCCTGCTGCTTGTCCTCGCGGCCATCGTCAAAGCCAGTTTGTTCCCCTTCATCAACTGGCTACCGCGCGCGATGGAAGGCCCCACCCCCTCCAGCGCTGTCTTCTATGGCGCCCTCTCCACACACCTCGGCATCTTCCTGTTGCTTCGGATGTTTCCGCTCCTCCAAGCCACCCCCGGCATTCTTCCCCTTTTGATCGTACTCGGCACGATCAGCGTCATCCTCGGCACCCTCTTTGGTCAGATCCAAACCGACGCCAAAAACTCCCTTGCTGACGCCACGATCGTTCAACTCGGTTTTATGCTGATCGAGATCGGCCTCGGATGGATCACCCTTGCTCAAATCCACCTCTTCAGCCACGCCCTCTTGCGCTCCTACCAATTCCTCAAAGTCCCCTCCGCCCTCCACACCCACCACGAGATCACTTCTCTCTACGGTGGCGCCTACCAAAGCCCCGGCCTTTTCTTCTGGCAACGCTTGCCCAAAAGCCTCCAACGTTGGCTCTACTTCGTCGCCATCGAACGCGCTCTCCTCGAAGCCTTCTTCGATCGCATCCTCGTCAACCCCCTGCTCAAGTTCTCTCGCCGCCTCAACCAATGGGACGAACACCTTCTCCAAACCATCTCCCCCACCCCCGCAGGTTCACCCAACCTCCCCTCCACCGAATCCCCCAAACCAGATCTGGTCGATCCCGCCCTTCACTCGCTCAAACACGAACTCCTTGTCCTCGATGCTCCCGAACATTAACTCCCTCAGGAGTGGCTTGTTCTCCATATACCCACACATACCCGCATCCACGGGAGGATTCGCATGAACCACGACGCCCCACAGATCCTGAACCTCCAAATCGATCCTGCCCGACGCCTGCTTCAGATCAACTGGAACGTCAATCTCAAACGTTCCGCCTCGGGCATCCCCACGCAAACCCCCGAATTCGTCGCCGAACAAGGCCGCAGCGTCCGATTGTTTGACTTGCGCGATGACAACGAACTGCTCGGCTTTTTGGGCCATATCCCCGGCATCGTCCGTGTTCGCCCTGCGGATCTTCCCCTGATCGCACAAGCCTATCCCTCCGACACCGCCATCATCCTTGTCTCCAATCACGGAAATCGAGCCGGAAAAGCCGCACTCTACCTCGAAATGCTCGGGATGAAGTTTGTCGCCGCCATGTACGGCGGCATGCAAGAGTGGAAGCGCATGGGATACCTTGTTAGCCGACACACCCGCGTCCTCAAGCGCATCTTCTCCCTCGAAACCCCCGATATCGGCCTCGAAGATTACGCCCAACTTCAAAGCACCACCAAAGCCGGACAACACCTCGATGGCCGTGATGTCGAGATGCACCTCGGTGACCCCGCAAATATCCGCTGGATCCGTCTCGCTGCCCTCCTTAGTCACGGCAAACGCTCTTGCGTCGATGGACGCGATGAAAAGGGCGTGATCGGTGTCCCGGGGGGAGACGCTGGCGACTTCCTCCTTGCCCTCGCTGCCGTCGAACGCATCACCCAAAAACACATCGATCTCAACAACCTTCCCCAACTCCTCCAAAACTACACCGACTCCTTTGGCCGCTTCTATATGCACTCTGATATCGACTGCGCAAACGCCATGATCCGCAGCATCCGACAAGATCCTCGCCTCGCCACACAAGTCCCACAACTCCAACGCGCCGAAGACTGGCGCGCTTACTTCGCCAGTCCTCCCTCCGAACTGCGCGAAGCCATCCTCGAACATCTCCTCAAACCCCCGCACATCGGATGCGGACACATCCGACTCATGATGCTTCACGGCGAAGAATACAACATCCGACCCGAACTCGTCGAACACTTCCTCCGCGCCTTTCACCATCTCCGATGGAGCGGCGTCACCGATCTCGAATTTATCATCCTTGGCGGAAGACACGACGAAGGCGCCATCATGAACGTCCATGTCACCGATGACGTCGAGCCTTTCAGCAAACTACCCCTCGTCTCCCCCGCCTGCGGAAATAGCAAAATGTTCGTCAACCACCCCCAAGTCTCCGCCTATGCACGCAGACAGTCCGGCCTCTTCATGCTCCGACAATCCAAACTCCTACCCCTCGAAGAACAACACCACGACGCTTTCCTCCAAGAGATCCAAGACCTCGCTCAATCCCAACTCTTTACCACCCTCCGCCACCTCGCCAAAGGTCTCCCCCTCTACAACGTCTGCTTTCACGCCGAGCGCATGTTCACTCTCGAATACAACGGCTGCATCGAATAATACAATATCCGCCAAGTCTTCTTTCCATGTGATGGGCGTTGCCTAACCCCGTGTGATGGGCGTTATCCGCCCCCTTGCGACCCGCCCCCTCTTCCCTCCGTATTTTGCGATGTCGGATATCGTATTATTTTCCGTTGGTCTGGTGGTGTTCGACGTGGCCGTTTCCGTTAGAGATGCCGTTCGAGACGCCGTTGGTGTGTTGCTCTTCGTGCGCTTCGGCGGTGTCGTTTTGTGCGTCGCGCTCGGTCACCAAGGCGGCGATGTGATCGTTGAGGAAGTAGCCTTCGAGGACGGAAGTCGGAATGTAACGGGCTCCTGCAATGTGTTGCAAGCATTCGGGTGAATGGCAATGACAGACGAAGGGTTCCGCCATATCCCATTCGGTCGAGGGGTAGAAGAAGGTCAGTTCTTCGCCGGCTTTGAGATCACGCGTTGCGGTCACCAACATCCGACGCATATCGAACAGCATGGTGGGTGCGCAAGAGTGGTTGCCACACGCCCAAACTTCGCCGATATCGATGTGCTGATTCGGACCCGTTTGCACGGTGTAGCGGGTGGGATAGTCTTGCTCGGACAGACAGGGCAACACGTCGATGACTTGGCCAGCTTTGAAGGGGCGGTTGGTGAACAGGCTCTTGTTTCCGTCGGTGGAGATGAAGGTGATCACGTTCGCGCTCTGATGCAGCGCTGTCATCGGGATGGAAAAAGAATACAGAGAAGACGATCCGTTCGTGTTTCGGCTCATTTCAGGGGGGGTCCTTTCGCGCAAAAGCAAAAAATTCAATCAACAAACGATCCAGCGGTGCTTAGAACGGACTCGATAACGGAAAGCGCAAGTTTGGACCCTAGACGTTTCTTTTCTCTATGCCCGCGCCAAAGCGCTTGGATCATTGCGGAGAATACAGCGAAAATTTGCATGTCTACAAAAAACTTTTATATGCTTGAAAAGCATTGCTTTTTGAACAAATTCATTCGTTCACTTTCCCGATCGCGGAATCGACGATCATTCGGGGGATTCCGCAGCCTCCCTTTTTTATAAACAAGAGCTATCGGTCAAAATCATTTTTTGAAATACGCGCTGTGTTGCCCTGCGATCCACGCCTCGATCAGGGTGATCACGATCGCCTGATCACGATCACATGATCGCGATCAGGGTGATCAAGATCACATCAACGCTAGAGCGGTGGATGGGCAGCAGGTCATGCTCGTAGACGGAGAAGATCGGCGGGAGGTAGGCAAGGCCGTGAGGCTCCAAGGCTCTCGAAGATCAAACTGCGTCCAATGCGGCCCATGTATTCGGCCCCACGATGCCATCCACGGTCAAACCTGCGTTGCTTTGGAAGTCACAAACAGCTTGCAAAGTCCCCTGACCAAAGATCCCATCCACATCGATGTCGTAGCCTGCACGCACGAGGGCATTTTGCAGATCCACCACATCATCGCCTTGCGCACCGAGACCCAACAAACGCACAGCGGGTTCATCATCCCAGCTCACACCCAATGCGGCCCATGTATTCGGCCCCACGATGCCATCCA
>CAUJFU010000495.1 GCA_963169055.1 Myxococcota bacterium | reverse complement strand
GCTGCCCCTACTTTTTCACTTCCTTCACGGACGGATTTCGTGCGAAGCGGTTGGCCAAAAACCCCGTGTTCACGGACCTTCAAGCGACAGAGTCGTCTGTGTGAAAAACCTGCGATCTCTTCGCCGATAAGGGGTCAAGGGGCCATCGGTCCCTTGTGGGGTGTGGGGCAAAGCCCCGCAAAAGCAAAATAAACTGCTTGGTGTGAGAGTGCGAATCGAGCGATCAGAACGAGGCAACGGAGAGAAGAGGAAAAAAGGCGGAAAAGTGGAGGGCAGAAAAACAGAGGGGGGGTTCTGCGAAGGGTGGGATCGCTCCCACCCTTCGGTCCTCCCGCAACGAAGTTCGGTGCTGGTGTTGTGTGCGCAGAGAGAGTCTTTGGGACACTCCCCTTTGATCGTGGCGGGCGAAGAGACCGCAACTTTGCCAAAACACCCGAAGGTGCGCGATGGCAGAGTTTTGGGGGGCCGTCACACCACAAGATCATTTTATCAACAACACAGCAAAGAACTCGGTCGCCAAGCAAAGAGGCACCATCGGGGCGGTGATCTTTGCCGACCTAGTCGGATGTTTTGGTACGCAGCCGTGACACAGGACAGACCCTAACGCCCGAAGGCACCCCAAGAAACTCGCCGGGCGGAGACGCATCTCCATTGGTCCTTTCGGACACCACAGGTCTTCGTTCGTTGATCTGGGGAGGGGCTGAAGAACAAGGATCATCCGACGTGCGCCGCCCTTTTGCAAAGCAAATCCTGAAATTCAAGGACCGACTTTGTGGAGGCTTTCGCTTCCAAGGTTTTGCGCGTAGACGACCGTGTTTGGGCCACATACCGACAACCTAAACGCGGACGACGATACTATCGACGCGACCGCCAAAAAGACGATGTTGTAGATAGGTCTGGACATACTTTCGTATGCAAGGTCCCGTCGGTGACTTGGGACGCGAACGAACCAAGGCCGGGACGATGCAGGCGAACCGCCAAAACACGGCTGGTTTCGTTTTCACGAGGACTCAACTGTGGATTGAAGATCCGTACCGTTCCTGCATCCGACGACAACAAAAGGTTTGACTAGGCTCTGTTGCCGCGTGCGCAGCGTGATACCGCGCGTTTTACGTCCATTGAGATGATTTTCAATTTGCCCCGGACAGCGTGTAAGGGCCATCCGTTGCGGGTTGGGATCACCTCGGGCCCAACAAATCGTCAAGAATCAAAAAATCTACTGGTAATAATAGGACTTACCTAGTTGAATGGTGTGATGGGGCGCTGCCCCACGCCCCGCAAGGGAGCGCGGCTCCCATGACCCCGTGTTGGGCGAACAGAGCACTGTTTTTCACACAGACGACTCTGTCGCTTGAACGGGTACGAACACGGCTTTTTTGGGGCCAACTGCGTAAATCCTATGGTAACGAGACGAAGGGGTTTGCACGAAAGCAAGGGCTTTTTGTGCGTTTGTTTGGTTTGGCCGAGAGTACGAACGATCCATTTTTTGGTTCGCAGTTTTTTGGTTTTTTTGCGAGATGCCCGATTATGCGGCATGTTGGGTGAGTCGGATCAGGAGCTTGCCAAAGCGCTGCACCGCGTCACCAAAGCGGTATTGGCTGAGATCGACGTAATGGGGGAAGGCGATCTCGGGGAGAGCTTCGACGGCGGCTTGGGCGCAAAGGATACCGTGTTCGCGTCCGAGGATCTCGACCAATTTTTTGAGCGACTCGACAGAACATTCGGTGGGCGAGCCATCGCTGATCATGATCAACAACTTTTGCCGCTTTTTGCTTTGGAGTGCGAGTTCTGCGGCGCGCAAAAGAGCGCCAGCATCGTTGTTTGCGCCGCCTGAGCTGAGCGATGCGATGTTGTTCGACTCGAAATCACCGAGCGGATACCATGTGTTGTCATCAAAAGCGTGGACGTGGCCTTGGATGCCGCGCAAGCCTTTGGCGCTTTCGCAAAGCAAGGTGCCGAAGGCTTTGGCGCTTTCGAGTTTATCACCTGACATCGAACCCGAACGGTCGATCAATAGGCCGATATAGAGATCGGCGGTGTGGATTTCTTCGCTGTGGACGAGGACGTTGAGATGGGGTCGCACACAGGCGTTGCGGATCTGCCCCATATCAAGGCGTCGTCCACGTCGAGAAGCGTATTCATCCACATTTTTTCGACCAAGCCGCTCAAAATAGGCACGCATCAACCGCACAAAAGGCCGAACTTTCTTGCACAAGACGGTTTGTTCCGTCGCGTTGCGATCGAATTTTTGGATTTGATCGAGTAAAGGGAAATCAAGCTGTGCGCCAAGGTGGAGGGTTTGGCCTCCCTCGCCTTTTTCGCCGCTGGGCTTGCGTTCGTAGATGATCTCGCGTGCTTGTTTGCGGATACCACAGCCTCGGATCTTTTGACCTTGGGAGGGCAGCGTTCCGACTTCGCGCATGCGGTGTTTGACACGCTGCATAATGCTGCGCAAGTGGCCGAGGCCGCTGAGTTTTTGGCGACGGCGTTGACGCTGTTCTTTGCAGCATGGATCTTCCGCATGGCCCAAGATCGCGGTGATATCGCGTGCGAGTTGCAAAATCTCCGCATGATCGAGATGACGGAACTCACCTTGCACAAGGGCGATGGCTTGGGCGATGCGCGGATCAGGCGAAATTGTCGGGTCAAAGCCGCAGCGCAAGCACCACAAAAAGGCTGTTTCGGGCGCTAAAGCGTCGGGGATACGGAGAAGATCGCTGTCTCGCAAAAGCACGCTGTCGGCGTTAGCGATCCGCAGATCCTCGATACGACGGTTGCGAAAACCGCCAAAGAAGCGAGCCATCATGCGGTTTTCAGTAAGGACTTCGCCTGCTTCCACCAAGATCCCGGGCAAGATACTGTTTGCGATATCTTCGCGCACCTCTTCCACCGAACGCTCTAGGAAAGTCGCGAGCTCTTGGAGCGGTAGTCGGTGCCAACGTTGCGCAAAGGCGTACGATGCAAGGCGATCAAAATAGATCCCCCACATCGGGCGTCGTGAACGCAAGCGGCGTTCTAGGCGTTCGTCGATCAACACATCAAACAACTGGCCGAGCCCTTCGGAACGAGCGATCCCTCGAACGGTGGGGAAACCGCGAACTCCAAAGTCATACAAGTGGTGTCCGATCTCGTGGAGGGCCAAGCCTTTCACGATCTCTTCGCCAAAGGGATGCCCTTGTGTGATCGGTGTATCCGACAATTCGATCTCGACCACCCCGTCTTTGCTGCGCCGCCATGTTCGGCCAAGTCCTTGGCGGTATTGGTGAACCAAGACAGGCGCACCCAACAAAAGCTGACCGATACGGCTTGCCCACATCCGCACTTCGTCGACTTGCTGGTGCAAGCGTTCCCACACAGGCATCCCTGCGGGGAGATCACTATCGTCCCAAAAGAAGCTACGACGGTGCGCATGGCGCAGCGCGGGGACAGCTTCTGCGTTCCGTTGCAACAGTTCTTTGGCGAAGGTTTTGATATCCTCATCCACATCGTTCACAGAGCTAACCAGTTCGCTCAAAACTTCGGGATCGTCGTACGCCGACAACGCATCCAGTGCTTCACGCCGCACGCTGGCGTCTTCGTCTCGCGCCATCGGAAGCAACAGCGCCAACGTTGCATCGCTGGTTTGTGTGCGCAACAGTTGGATCGCGGCAAGGCGGATCGCGGCGTTTTCGTCGTCGCGCATCGTCAGTGCCGCACCCATCGCCTCTTCGCGAGACTTTTCTTGGAGCGCTTCAAGCGCACAGCGGCGAACTTCTGCATCCGCATCTTTGAGCAGATGGCGCAACATCTGGTGTGCTTGTTCCGAAGCGTCTAGGCGCAAGACCGCTACAAGGGCTGCACGCACCACAGGGCGCATGTTGGGCAAGGCTTCTTCGAGATCAGTCCACGGCTGCGGGCTTTGCTCAAAAAGAGCTTCGTAGATGGCCGATATGCCGCTCGGATGGGCTTGGAGCAGACCCTTGCGCAACAAGGCCAACTGTTCGTCTTTTTCGCAAAGCGAAGCCATCCGTTCGAGCGTTGCTTGGACGGTTTCGCTTCGCGTGGTCAACAAGGGTCCGATCAGCCGGCGGAACATGCCTTCGGGCAACCGAGAGATGCCCGAAGCTGCGCGTTGTTGGAGTGTGGCGTCTTCTTCGCGACAGGCTTGTAAAAAGATCTTGTTGGGGCAACGTGCAACGTCATGCAAGAGGACGCCGTACGCAGCGCATTTGACGGTCAATGCGCCATCTCGACACAGTGCGATCGCGGGCTCCCAAGCTTTTTCGGGATTGCTTTGTTGGAGTCCTCGCAAGGCGTGTTCGCGAACGGTGGCCGTTGTATCCGAGATGCCCGCCATCAAGAGGCTTTCTTCTGCGGGGGTCGCCATGCGCGCAAGCTGCGGAAAGATGGTCTCGCGCACGCCATCCGTTGGATCGCTCGCAAAGCGACGAAGGATCTCGACAAATCCCGTTTTGCGTGCGGCGTTGCTGTAGCGAGGAAACACTTCGCACAAGGCTTTGATCGATTCGATGCGTTCCATACCGCCCCAGAGGGCGGGGGCTTGCAACAGATCGTTCCAGACTTCGGGATCGTTGGCGGCTTTGGTGATCGAGATCGCGGTCAAAAAGCGCGAAGAGGCCGTGGTTTGGACGCATCGCTCGAACCATTTGTGCCGACGCGACGGATCGATTTTGCAGATCACGCGAAATGCCGCCAAAAACACTTCTTCGTTGGTTTCATCGATCAAAGGCTCGATGCAATCGGCGTGTTGTTCGCGGCCCTTGCTTTCCAACATCCCCAATACACCGAGCTTTTCTTGGGCATCCATGGACGGCAAACGGAAGGCTGCGACAAACAAAGGATCTTGATCTTTGGCTTCTTTGAGAGCTTTTGCGACGGCCTCGCGGATGGTTTCGTTGGCGTGGTCTTTTTGGCGCAAAAGCAGCAAAAGCATATCGTTTCGATGTTGGCGTCGTTTCGACTTGTTTGCTTTTTGCCATCCATCCTCAAGGAGATACACGGCGAGATTGAGCGCACGTTGTGCGCGGGCTTCGTCTTGTTGAGGGAGGCGGCGCTTGCACCAATCGGCCACCATATCGGGGGCTTCTTCAAACAGCAGCACCGAGATCATCGCAAACAGCGTATCTTCTTTGTGATCGAGCAGTCGTGCGAGTTCTCGTTTGCCGCGATGCCCTTGTTCGGTGAGCCAATGAGCGGCATCTCGCGCAACGTTCCGTGGCATCGAGGGCAGCGCCTCGATGATCCAAGGCAAGCAGATATCCTCTTGCAGGCGGTACAGGGCGCGTACACAAGCCATCCCTTCGCCTGCGTTCGTGGCAACAAGACCAGCGCGCAAGAACAACAGGACTTCGAGGTCGGCGTATCCGCCCTTTCCAAGCGCATCAATCGCTTCGAGGCGCAATGAACCTTGGCTGTTTTTGGCCTGCTCTAGCGAGGCTTGGCGTTCATCAAAGCGTTGTTGCAGATTCATGTTTTTTCTCGTTGTTAAATCTCAAGAGCGCGGACGATCACTTGCCAGATCATCCCTGCATCGGTGGTTTCATCATCCCAGCGACCGAGATAACGGCCACAAAAGCTGGTTTTGAGGATATCGACCAAGGCATCGCCTGTTGCTTCCGCAAAGTTCGGATGCTCTAGGAGCGTACAAGCTTCTTCGGTGGCGCGCATGCTGAGATCGACTTGGAGGGCTTCATCCTTGCGGATGGCGTTGGCTGCACGCACGATGCGATCGATCTCTTTGCGCGAAGCACGCGGATACTTGGCTGCCAAGAGACGGATCTCTTCTTCTGGTGGCGGATAATCCATCTTGAGCGGCGCAAAGCGATCCATTTGTGCGGGATCGACGTGGGTTGTGCCTGTGAATTGTGCGCCGTTGTTGATGGCTGCGATCCACATCACGTTTGGGGGAATGTGAAGCATGGAGCCAGAGATCGGGTTGTACAGTTTTCGGGTCGAATCGAGCGCGGGCATGATACCGTTTCGCGCCATCTCGCGGCAGCGGTTGAACTCGTCCAAAAAGATCAGATAGCGCTGTGCGGGGTTGGCGTGGGCGGCCTCCAGAGCGCGCAGGATATCGGTGGGGATCCAAACGGTTTCGGCTTGACCGCTCGCACCTGCGCGGATCTGAAGCGAGGCCAAAAAGTCCGTCGCTTCGTAGATCGCGCTACAGTTAAAAAAGATGTAATTCATTCCGAGTGCTTCGGCGACTTTGCGAGAAAGCACCGTTTTCCCCGAACCTTGGGGGCCATCAAGCAAGATATTCATCCCACTTTCAAGCAGCGCTTGGAGTTTTCGCAACCGCATGGGATCAACGTAGATCTTGTCATCCAACTGAAAGCCGCGTTGACGCAAGAAGTCCACTTCGATGTATCCGCGCTGACGGCTGTCAGGCTTTCGGATGTTGCGAATGCGGACTTGGCAGGGTTTCCCGGGCTGAACACGCCCGTCGTTGCACAAGATCACTTTGGGAGCGCGCCGTCCGTTGATATGGCGCGCCCGAAACCGAAAGGCGCTTTCGGTTTTGCGGTTGGTTTGGAAGATCGTCTCGAACTCAAAGCCCGGACGTAGATCGTTGGGTTGGATTGCCGTCTGTAGATTTGCCATCGTGGGGGCTCCAAAAAGAAGGGCTGGGATTTTTTATCGAAAATGAGGGGGAATACCCATGTGATTTGATTTGTTCTGGCACACCTAACGGAGCAGGGCGATCACAGGTTCGACTTTCTTTTTGGAGTCGGATGAATTTTCCTTGGCACTCCCAAATGTCGGTGATATCATTCCCGCCCGTCGCCAACGACAGCATCCTCCCAAAAAATAAGGATGCTTTCTCACCCACCCCATAACCCATCACGGTTGAAAAAGCGTTATTCTGCAAGGAGATTTTCCATGAAAAGGGCGTGCAAGCACCTGCGCTTGCGTGTTTTTTGTTCTATTTGGAGTGTCTTGTTTGCCACCACAGTCTTGATGTACACGCGATCTGTTTGCGCAGAGGGCGCAAGCAAGGGCATCTCGCTGTGGTCGACGATCTTTATTGAGTCACGTTTGCCTGTTCTCGAAAGAAAACTCTTTTTGTACCTTGATTCGCAAATGCGCCTTGCAGATGGCGGGCTTTCTTATACTCAGGGACTTATTCGCCCTGCGTTGGGCTACACATTGCCTCACGGTTTTGGCGTGTATTTGGGCTACGCCACTTTTTTTAATGCCCAAGAAGCCGGCAATCCCTTTCAAGTCGAACATCGCATCTGGCAGCAAGGCGTCTGGAAGTGGAAATACAAACCTTTTGCCCTCGGGCTGTATTTGCGCTCTCGATTGGAACAACGCTTTGTCGCGGATCAAGCCGGATTGTCTGTGCGTTTTCGTCAAATGGTTCGCTTTGATTGGCACTTTCACCCGAATTCTCCCGTAGGTATCGGCATCGCGGATGAGTTCTTTCTCACGTTTAATGAAGTCTCGTGGAGCAAACCCACAGGCTTTACACAAAACCGTGCGGTCGCCGCGTTATTTTATCTTTTTTCGGGAGGCAGCCGCCTAGAGTTCGCTTATATGCACCAATGGTTCCGCACCGCCACAGCAGATCAAGTGGTTCATGTGATCATGGCGCGCTACTTTATTTTCATCTGAGAGAGCAGCGGCGCAGTCGTCCCCAAAAAAAGAAACATCAAAAAGAAGAGGGGGCATAGCGGGCAGGGACAGGCATACGATAGGGGGGGCGAGCGTCGGGGGTTGCGCGAACATAAGCATAAAGAAGGTGGACCAGTAGCTTGCGGGCGGTGGTGGTGGAGGTTTCTTCGAGGTTAAAACTTCGTGTGCGATGGATCTGTCGGAAGTAGTAGCATTGGTTGGGTTGGGCTTGGAAGGTGATCTGCACAGGATAAGCGCGGGTGCTGCGAGCGATCAGATGATGCACGCCGGGTTGGGCGAGATAACAGAAATAAATCCCGTTGTGTTCGGTCATTCCGACGAAACGTCGGTTGTCGAAATAGGCGACTGTTGCGGGGGGAGAGTGTTGGCCTGCACGCAAGATGCAGATGGTAGCGAGATCTTTTTGCGCAAACCACGGGTCGATCTGCGGTGTGACGCGGTGATACGTCGTGTAAGGTGCAGGCGAACAGCCCGTTCCAAACAAACACACAAACATACACCAACCAAGACCAAAAAAACGGATGCGGGCGAGCATGGCACCCTCCATCGTTGCGGTGGGAAGGAGAAAGTCATCGGGATACGGAACTCCCTAAAAGTTATCGAGAATCTAGCGCAGACGTCAAGCGAAGGCAAGAAGCCCCCACACAACACGAAAGAAGGCCGCCCACACAAAGAAAGGGCCGAAACGAACCGCCAAAGACAGTAGACCGTATAGGCGGCCATTCGTTGAATTAGATAGGGCTTACGCAGTTGAAAAGGGAAACCCTGAGATATCAGAATGTTGTAGGGGCGGTTCGCGAACCGCCCGCGCCCGAACATGGGCCTTTTTCGTATAGAACTGCGTAAGTCCTATCAGAGGGAGGCGCGAAGAATATGGAATCACGTTACAAATATCCACGAACCCCCCATCTTCCGTGGTCTCCCGGCGTGGGTGAGGATGATCTGACGGTATGGGATCTTTCGGTTTGGGAAGGCCGTGAGGTGGTTGTCACCGAAAAGATGGACGGTGAAAATACGACGCTTTATCGAGACGGCATCCACGCACGTTCGCTGTCTTCTGGACACCATCCCTCCCGTTCTTGGGTCAAACAACTCCAACAGCAGATCGGTTATCTTTTGCCCGAAGGATGGCGGTTTTGTGGAGAAAACTTGTTCGCTTGCCACTCGATCTTCTACGAAGAACTGCCATCGTATTTTTTGCTGTTTTCGATCTGGGATGATGACAATTGCAGCTTGTCTTGGGATGAAACGCTCGAATGGGCCGCGATGTTGGGACTCTCGACCCCCAAAGAACTCTACCGAGGGAACTGGAACGAAAAAGCGTTGCGTCGCCTTGCTCTCGCTGTCGACACACAGCGCAGCGAGGGGTACGTTGTCCGCCGAACCAGCGGATTTGCCTACGAATCCTTTGGAGATTGCGTCGCCAAGTGGGTGCGAAGCCATCACGTTCAAACCGATGTGCATTGGATGCACGCAGAGGTCGTCCCCAACGGACTCGCGGAACCGAAGTAGATCATACAACACAACGAAACGAGAAGAGGCGTGCGATGGAAGCGTATCTCCAAGCAATCCAAGAGGGCGGAATCATCGGTTGGGAAGATGGCCTTGAAGCGTGCGCCGAAGCCCTGCCGTTGCTGCGCGAATTGTCTGTGACGCCCCAAGATCCCGAGTGGCACGGCGAGGGCGATGTTGCGGTCCATACCGCGATGGTGTTGGAGCGATTGGCTGAACTGTTGCGTACAGAGGGGTGGCGACTTTCTGCGGAGCGCTGGTTTGTGCTGTGGATGGCGACCTTTCTTCATGATATCGGCAAGCCATTGACCACCCGCGAACAAGAGATCGACGGGCGGTTGCGGATCGTTGCACCACATCATGCGCAACGTGGGGCCTCTTATCTGGTGTACCGCCTTTTGGAAATGGGGATCCCTGTGCGCCTTGTACTGGATATCGTGGCGTTGGTGGGGTTGCACCACGAGCCGAAACACTTTGTCAAACGCGATGTTTCGTTTGGAAAACAGTGGATGTTGGCGGAGGCGTGCGATCTTCAAGCGTTGTACTTGCTCGAAAAAGCCGATATGTTGGGGCGGATCTGTCCAGATCAAGAAGAACAGATCGAGATCATGGAGTTGTTTCGGATGCTTTGCGAAGAATCGGGCGGTTGGCAAGGTGCAGGATTGTTCGGTCAACGGGGTCTTGAAGCATGGTACGCAAAGCAGGCAGGTTGGGGAGCAAACACTTTGCGCGAGATGTTGCGGACGACCTTTCATAGCGAGAGCGATACGCAACATGAGCGATTGTGGCGAGAAAGTCTGTGGGATCTCGCAGCAGGGGCCTACACCCGCCCCGAAGAGGCGGTGTCACGGGCCTATCGTCTTGTACGCGAAGGACGTGCAACGTTGACGCTGTTGGTCGGTCCGTCAGGGGCGGGAAAAAGCACGTGGATCACGAAACATGCAGGTTCTTCGGAAGTGATATCGTTGGATCAGATCCGCGAAGATGTGACTGGCGATGCGGGCGATCAGCACGAGAATACCCGTGTTTTGCATCAAGCCCGAGATCGGCTCAAAGAAGCCTTGCGCAAAGGCCGCGATGTGATCTGGGATGCCACCAGTCTGCGCCGTGATAGCCGTTCGATGTTGATCCAGATCGCTCGTGATTACGGCGTACACACGACCCAAGTTGTTTTTTGCGCGCCGATGAACGAGATCTTTCGGCGCAATCGACAACGCGAGAAAAGTATCCCCACTTCGGCCTTAAAGCGGCAGTTCGCAACGCTCGATTGGCCCGACATCCACGACGCGCACCGTACGATCTTTGTCGATGCAGAGGGCTTTACAGCCTATGACTCACGCGATATCTGGACGCCATCTGTTCGGGGAGAACGAACATGAGCGGATTTTTCTCTTATCCCAAGATCAGTGAAGATAGCCAAGCATGGCGGCTGGAAGCCTCGGACTGGCGACGATTACAAAAGCAAGAGTGGATCGCCACAGAAAAGATCCACGGTGCAAACTTTTGTGTGGTCTGTGATGGCCGATCTGTGCGCTTTGCGAAGCGTAAGGGCTTTTTGGAAGAAGATGAATCGTTTTTTGGACACGAACGCATCCATGCGACGATATCGGACGCTGTCCTGCCGATGACTTGGGAGATACAAGAAAAACAGGCCGATGCAACGGAAGTTTGGGTGTACGGAGAATTGTACGGTGGGGCGTATCCACACCCAGACGTTCCCCTCGAAGAAGGCGTTCAAGCTGTGCAGACAGGGGTGTATTATCGCCCTGATATCGGCTTTGCGGTGTTTGATATCGCTTGGCTCGATCGATCTCAAAACCTGCATTTCTTTCACTACGACGCGATGCGAAAAGCCGCAGATTCGGCCCAAATGGAAGCTGCGCCGTTGTTGTTTCGAGGCCGTATGGAAGACGGACTTGCGCTTTCCCCGCAATTTGTCACCCGCATCCCACATACGCGGGGGCTTCCTGCGTTGCCTTGGCCGAACGAGGCCGAAGGTTTTGTCTTGCGTCCTGCCGATACGATCTGGATCGCAAGTCCCAAAGGGCCGATCCGACCGGTCTTAAAGCGAAAGCATCGGGCTTTTGAGGAAGACGCACGCTATCACCAAGCACAGCGTTGGTCTGCACACCCTGCGCGCCTCTCGCGCTCCGATGCGGTCGATATCGCTTTTTGGGAGAAGCGGATCACAGAGCTTGCTACACCACAACGCGCTCAAAATGCGATCTCGAAAGTCGGACGGCCTCGCACGATCGACGATCCTCGACGCTCCCAGATCGAAGCGCTGCTTTGGGAAGATATCTTGGCTGTGTTGCGAGAAGAGGAGGCTGCCCGATGGGACGGGCTTTCCGCACAAACGCAGCGCAGCCTCTTGATGTTTTTGCAAGCTCAAAGCCGTACAGTGCTTGGGAACGTGTGATCTTTTCGTATAGGGTAGGAGTGATGCAGTTGCCAAAAGATGGCGGGATGTTGTTTTGAACCGATTTTAGGCTGTGGGAGGTGGCGGTGTAGGTTGTGGGGGCGGGGAGTAAATACTAGTTGACAGAGAGCAAATACCAGCAGGACTGACGCGGTTGGATCGTTTTTGTGGGGTTTCACCCCACGCCCCACAAGGGAGCGCCGCTCCCTTGACCCCGTATTGGCGAAGAGAACACTGTTTTTTACATCAACGACTCTGTCGCTTGGTGGGGCGCGAACACGGGTTTTTGAATCGAAAACGATAGATTTTGGGACGAGAAGCAGCGCAATTGAATCGAAAACGATAGCTTTTGGGACGAGGGGAAGAATGTTTGAACCGAAAACGGTTGTTTTCGCGGTGGTGGGACGATGTTTTGAATCGAAAACGATTGTTTTCACGATGGCGGGACGAAGTGTAGAACCGAAGTTATACGAGACCCGCCCGTAGTGTGATCGTAAAAATGTAGGGGCAGCAAGGCGTGGCTGCCCAAGAATGGGGCGGTTCGCGAACCGCCCACGCCCGAACATGGGCCTTTTTCGTGTCGAACTGCGTAAGTCCTATGGGAGTTGACAATTGTTTTTCCAGAGGTCGGCGAGTCGGACGAGATCATCGGCGGCGTCTTGCCTTTGCGATATTCGTCGGTGAATGATGTGGGGAAAGGATGACTTGGAGGAGGGCGGAGGGCTGTCAAAGGCGGATCGGTCAAGGGTTCTTAGCTTGGGGCGTCGCTCTTTTTGATAACGCGCACAAACGCACACCCGAAGAAACAGACAGGAGGAAGAGATGGACAAGAAAGCATTGATGGAGGAGTTGGAGCAGTTGGGGAAGTTGTACCAAGCGGGGGTGTTTTCGCAGGCGGAGTTTGAAGCGCAAAGAGCGGAGTTATTGGAGCAGCTACGGGTGTTGCGTAGTGGGCAAACGCCGATGCCGTCGAAGGGTGGGGGAAGCGGTCTCAGCCAAGTACATGGTGCGGATGTATTGGCCACGGGCTTTGTGGGAGGGCAAGGGCAAGCGG
>CAUJFU010000494.1 GCA_963169055.1 Myxococcota bacterium | reverse complement strand
TGTGGATACGAAAGCTCGGCCAGCAAAAGCTCGGCCCACGGCAACTGGCGGAGTTCTTCAAAAGAGCGCTTGCCAAAACACCACAGCGGCAATCGCTCCCGCAGCATCGCGTCATCAAACGCAGGAGCTTTCGCCTCAGGCAGCCAACGATGCAACGTACGCAAACGCAGCAAAAGCTGCGCATACACGGGCTGATCAAGGCCCAAGACCACAAACGGATCGCGGGCCGCTTCTTGTGCAAGGCGCTCAGAAACAACCGCAGCATCCGGGACAAAGGGCCGAGAACGCAACAGAAGCTGCTGATACAACGTCTTTTGCAAGCCCACCACCCGTCCGCGTGTCGCATCAAAGGCGATCTCTTGCTGTTCTCGAAGATGATGCGCCGTCAACCACGCCTCTTGGATCGCAGAGTTCTGACGCGCCCATGCTTCGGCGCGTTCCTGACGTTTTCCTGCGTCCACATCCAACGCAAGAAACAACGGCGCTTGTTTGACTTGGCTTTGCGGATCGATGCGAACCCCCCGACCATTCGCCAAAACCGCACGCAGAGCATCACCTTCGCGGCGCTGGGCGACACGATCTGGAAACCCCGCAAGCAAGGCCCTCGCAAGCGCTTCGTCGCGCTGCGCACGAGACAGGCCCACCGTTCGCGGCGAAGAGGACACGATTTGGACAAGCTGCTGTTGGACTTGGCGCAACGGCGAAACGCTGCGTTTGTACTGCGCAGACAGCGGATGCTCCGAAGCATCCACTTCTTCCACCAAGTTCATCTGATCGATCAGGTCCGACTCGATCTCGGCGAGATGGCGGGGCGGGCGTTCACGCAACAGCCCACCAAACGGATGCTTTTCGGACAGCAACGCCGCCAACAGACCCGCCTCTTGCAAAACACCCCGCTTCTGGGCATCCAACAAAAACGACGCAAGGCGCGGTGTGACGGGAATCTGTGCCATCAAACGCCCCCGATCCGTCATCTGCCCCTGCTGGATCGCCTCAAGCTGCTCAAGCAGATCAAGAGCTTGTTCAAGATGATGCGCTGGTGGGGCAGTCAACCACGAAAACCCCGCAGGATTCGGCTCTCCCCACGCCATCAATTGCAACAACGCTCCTGAAAGATCGACACGCAACACTTCGGGCGCATCTTCTTCTTGCAAGCGCAAGTGTGGAGACCACAAACGCAAACACAGCCCCGCTGCTTCACGACCCGCCCGACCTGCCCGCTGGATGGCGCTTGCTGCACTGATCCGTTCGATCTCCAATCGATCCAGACCACAGCTCGGATCATACCGTAACTTTCGCGCCCAACCTGTATCGACCACGCTGCGCACCCCTTGGATCGTCAACGATGTTTCCGCAACGTTGGTCGCCAATATCATCTTGCGCTGCTTCGCGGGACGCATCGCGATATCTTGCTCCGCCATGCTTTGTTCCCCATACAGCGGGCATAACAGCAGATCGTTCGCCTGCGCCAACGGACTCAACACTTTCTGACAGTCCCGAATCTCCCGCATCCCGGGCAAAAACACCAACACATCCCCCTCACTCTCTCCAAGTATTGCACGCACACCTAACGCTGCGTTCTCCCCGATCCCATCGCGTGCATCGACATCCAGATGCCGAACCTCGACAGGATGGCTTTTCCCCGAACAGCGAAAGATCGGCGCATCCCCCAGATACGCCGCGATGCTCTCCGAGGGCAACGTCGCCGACATCACCACGATCCGCAGATCCTCTCGAACCTCCCGCTGGATCTGCATTAACATCCCCAACACCAGATCCCCCACCAGATGCCGCTCATGAAACTCATCCAAGATCACCACCCCCACCCCCTCCAAAAATGGATCGGCCACCAAGCGGCGTAACGCCAAACCCTCGGTCGTCACCAACAAACGCGTTGCTTCGCTCGCACACGAAGCAAAACGCACCTGATAACCGACTTCTTCCCCTAACCGCCCTCCCCGCTCCAATGCGATGCGCTCTGCGGCTTGACGAGCCGCGATCCGACGTGGCTCCAACACCAACACCTGTCCCTCCGCCAGACCCGCATCCAACAAAGCCGGCGGAACCCGCGTCGTCTTTCCTGCCCCGGGCGCAGCCTCCAGCACCATCCGTGACGATTCGCGCAAGAGTTCCACAATCCTCGGAATATACGGATCAATCGGCAAACCCTCTTTCATCGCACCCCCTTCTTTTTGGACAAAAACACCTGTTTGAATGATGATGCGCAAACGGCATCTTTTTTGCCAACGCAACTCAACGCGCAGATCAAGCATCTCCATTGTCCGCGCTGACGGCCACAAAGTTTGCCAGCGCAACCCAACACGCAGATCAAGTCTCCATCGTCCACGCTGACGGCCACAAAGGCCGAACAGGCCGCTTCACGGCGTGCCATCTTAACTATCTGGGTGGCCTTTGCAACGGCAACCCATATCAAACCCTCCCACACAGGAGTCCTTCTCATGAAGAAAGCATTGTTCTTGTTCGCCGTATTGTCTGTTGTATCCGCCCAATGGGGCTGCAAAACCATCCAATCCATGGACGAAAAAGCCAGTTCGATGGTCTCCGATCCCAACACCAAACAAAGTATCATGAGCAAACTCGTCGGGTTACTCGGCAAACAATCGGGCGATCAAAAAGAATCCACCATCAGCAAGATCGCTGCATTCGGCTCCCAAGCTGTCCCTTCCCTTGTCAACGCCCTCAAAGGCGGCGACAAACCCACCCAACAAGGCGCACTCGAAACCCTCGGTCGCATCGGACCCGCCGCCAAACCCGCCGAACCCGAAGTCCAAAAAGCCGCCCAAAGCACCGACCCCGACATCAAAAGTGCCGCCACTTCCGCCCTCTCTAAAATTCTCGGTAAATAGCCCTTCTTTTCTCCTCCTCTTCTTTTCCCCTCCTCTTCATTTTCCCCTCCTCTTCGGACTTACGCATCTGGAGGGTGTTTGTGGGGTTTCACCCCACACCCCACAAGGGAGCTCGGCTCCCTTGACCCCGTATCGGCGAAACGATCACTGTTTTTCAAACCAACGACACTCTCGCTTGAAGTGTCGCGAACACGGCTTTTTTGGTAATCGCGCCAGACCACCCGCTCGTTTGTGGAATTTTCTTTTCGTGAACCTTTTTTCGACAACACGAAGTCTCTTCCGTTTCATTTCGAGACAGCCATACGGAATCCGCCCGTTGCGCGGGCAACACACGCAGGGGCTGCCACAGGGGGGCTGCCCAAGAACAAGACCGCGACAGCAAATCGTGCTGACGTTTCGCTCACACTTCTCTCGGATATCGTATCCCCCACGACACAAAGCCAAGACTCCGTCCACTTGACGCCTTTGTAGGGCTTTTCTACACTCCACCCCAGCCTCGCAACAAGCTCTCCCTCCACAAAAAACCAATCACGATCAGGGGTTGTGTATGCGCAAACACCACCGAACGACAAAAGGTAGACCTCAACCACCTCCAGCACATCCAACGCAAAATCCCGCACGTAGGGGTCTTTGGTCATATTGGATCGGATGCTTTGTTTTCTGGGTACTGCTGTTTCCGATGCCAGCGTCTGCGCAAACAACGTTTTCTTACGACGAATTTTCCAATCTGTCAGACTTTGAATTGAGCGGATCCACCGAAGAAGTGGTCAAAGACCCCAAACGAGCGAAGTCTCTGCGCCACACCAGCGCACACAGCAGCACTGGGGGCGCGTTCTACAACAAGCCAATCGATTTATCTCAAAACAGTTCGTTTAGCTCTTACTTTTCATTTCGCATCCACGAACCACGCGGCGAGATCGACGAAGCAGACAAAGTCCAAGGTGCGGATGGACTGCTCTTTGTGGTTCAAACAACCAGCAACCAGATCGGAGAAGGTGGCGCAGGCATCGGATACGGCGGGCTCAAAAACAGCCTTGCGATCGAATTCGACACATGGAAAAACGACTACGATCCAGACGGAAACCACGTCGGCATCAACATCAACGGCGAAATGAAGTCGCTCGTCACAAAACACATCCAACCCCCCCTCAACAACGGTAAGGTTTGGCATGCGTGGGTGGATTACGATGGAAAACGGCAGCTTCTTGAGGTGCGTCTCTCCACCACCGAACAACGCCCGTACAAGCCTACCCTCCGCCACAAACTCGATCTCCCAAACACCTTAAAACAGCAACGTGTCTACGTCGGATTCACCGCAGGAACGGCTGCATCTGGCAACATACACGATGTCTTGCGCTGGCATTTTCGCGGCCAATTTTCCCCTATCGGCGGAGAGCAGAGCCTTCAAGTCATCGAAGACACACCGCACACGCTCATCCCTGATCAGCTTGGCATCATCTTCGATGCGTCGGGTTCGATGCGTGCGCGCATCTCAAAAAAAGAAACCCGCATCATGCTTGCCCAACGCGCCATGCGCGAAGTTCTCGACGAGATCCCCGATCACGTGCAGATCGGCTGGATGGCTTTTGGGCATCGCTATCGCTCCAAACCCCATGCCCGTAGCTGCCGTGATATCGAGATGTTGGTTCCTTTTGCCGACAACAACAAAGCTGCGATCCAACGCGCCATCCAAAACATCCGACCGCGTGGTGAAACTCCCATCGGTCGGGCCTTGTGGCAGATAGGACAACAATTTCAGCGCAACCGTGCGAAAAAGTGGATCATCGTCCTCACCGATGGGATCGAGACTTGCGATCCCACCCCTCGCCATCCTCACTACCCTCTACAAGTCATCCGCGACCTTCGCAAACAAGGCATCGATCTGCGCGTCAACCTCGTGGGCTTCGGCATCCGCCAACAAACCACCCATCGCTTGTTGCTCCGCATCGCCCAACAAGGCGGCGGCATCTATCTTCAAGCCCAAAAAGAACAAGACCTCCGCCGTTCTCTTCGCAACGCGCTGACTACACCCGTCCTCATCCGCGATCATCATGGCCGCCTGCTCGCCCAAACCTCACTCAATGGTTCCGAAGTCGCCCTCGAATCCGGAAATTACCGCATCGACGTAATGACACAACCGCCTCTCCTCGATCAGCCCGTCACTTTGCACAAAAACCAACCACTCCAACTCCGGCTCGCCTACACAAACGGCTCTTTCCAACTCCTTCAACCTCCCGCACCTCCCCGAATCACCGCCCCCACAACACCACAAACCCATGCGCCCCGCACAATGCCACAAACGACTACGGTTCACCGTTCCAAGCAGCCGCAGCATCCGCCACAAACCCATGCGCCTCGCACAACACCACACACGACCCTAGCCCCCCCTCCCACAACGCCCCGACCTTCCGCGCCCACGACACCGCAACCTGCGACGACAACAACCGCTCCGCCCAAGGACTGCGCAGCGGCTCCAAAACACAGCGATGCGTTGTATGCGTGGTTTGTGAGGCACTTTTCGTTTGAAGTGTATGAGGGTTCACTGCGCGGCGTATCGGGTGTTTGCGCAAGTAAGGCAGGAAATAGCGTCGATCTGTCGATCTTGTTGGCGACATGGCTCAAAGAACGCGGAAAGACGGTGCGCATCGCAACGGCGAAACTTTCGGATACAGAACAAGCAGCGGTCTTTCAAGCTTTTGTACAACAACACAGGCTGCGATGGAAAACATATCAAGAAGCGATCGACGCGAATCACGCTTTTGAAGATGCCGTTGCAGCCGTGATCGAGCGTATGGATACGTTTGCAGATATCCCCTATCTACGAGGGTTGTTGCAAAACACCCCTTCGTTGCGAAAAGTATGGACGGCCCTTGCTCTACAACGATTTCTGCGAGAGCGCCCCGAAGATCTTTATCAAGGATTGATGGAAGAAGTGGAAAAAGTATGGCCTCAACAAACAGAGCAGGTCAAACGGGCTTTTTCTGCGCAAACCGACGCTTTGCGCGCTATGCTCCGCGAACACACATGGGTTCAATACAAACAAGGCGAGAAATGGGTGGATCTTGATCCTACGCTCCGCCTCCCGATGGGCCGATCGCTACGGGCTGCACAGCAACTTCTCTCGTTCGATGCTTTTTTGCAAACACTCCCCACTCATCGCCTGCGCTTCGAGCTAACCGCCACTTTTCAAGCAGGAAATCAACGCAAAAACATCACGCTTCTCGATGCCTCCGCACCTGCGCACGAATGGGCCAAAGCCCCGATCATCTTGCGTTTTTCTCCCACCGCTCAGAAGTTCGACCAATCCCCCCTCACTTCGGCGATCCAAAACGTACTCTCCGCCAACGAAGGCGGCTTGCCTTACCAACCGCTCCTATTGTTCGGCACGAAAGTGATCACAGGAGCGCCTCTTCGGATCAAAGACTGGCGCCCCACCAAAGCCCACCATCCCTCTTTATTGGGGCTTGACGAAAAAGCGCCGCCTGCCTCCCAACGCCCCGAATTTGCGCGCATTACACTCGCGCTACACCACACTTCTCCAGACGGCCAGACGAACACCACACGCCGCATCCTCTTGGAGCGCGTTGGCGCGGAACAAGCCCGCTCGACGGGGGCATGGACGCTCGTCCCCCTCCACCCCCATCACTTCGCCACGCTGCGCGCCATCCGCGTGTATCACGCTTCTGTAGACACTTCTACATCAAGCAGACTCCCCGCAAAAGATGTCCCCTCACACCCCTTCCTTCGGGGGCTTTCGACGATTGCATACTTATTCCAACGCTATATCGATCACCAACATAACATCGGCTCTAACGGGCTTTCCTTCGGTTACCATGCCGCACCTTCGGTCGTTGCGGTGACTGCATCGCCACACGAGCTTCCAACCTCCCCGCCTCCAAAGCACACGCATCTACCGCTGCTTTCGCTTGATATCCTGCGCCAAGGCTGGCAACCGCTCCGATACGATTCCCCCACACGATCTGGGCTACAAGCCGCAGCCGTTGAGCACGCTTGGATGGAGCTTTTGCGCTTTGCCCTTCCGTCGCCTCTCCAAACAGCCCAAGCCTCGGTCTTCTCCATCTTTTACGAAGCCAAACAACAAAAAATTCCCTTGCGCTTGATCCACGATACTTCGCAACTCGCCAAACTTGCGCTCTCTTCCGAGCAAAAAGCCTTGCTCGCAGCACATCTCCGTGGGCACAAGATCATCGTCCCCGAGCGGCCTGTCCTCTTCCACAAGCGACCTCGCCTTGCTTGGTTGCGCATACATCCCACGCTCCACCAATGGAGCGATCACCTCGATACAGGCGGGCGTTCCGCTTTTACTGAGTACATGACAAAATTGGAACAAGAGCTCGATACCGCGCCCTTTTGGGGCTGCTTTTTCGGTGTCAATGCGGGCCTGTGGGCGATAGCGGCTGTGAATTTTTCAAATGACCCCGAACTCACAAGAGCATTCGGATACTACGCGGGCATCGGGACGATCTTGTCTCCGATCTTCGGAACAGGGACAGGTTGCACAACAGGAACTCATTGGGGTGCGACAGCCGTTTTATGGGGATTGCTTTGGAATGTCGGGCCAGACGGGCGTCCGTCTGTTGCGCCTCCTCGCCCCCCTTCCACGCCATCCACCACGCCACCCACCACCAACGCCCCACATCCACCGCCCCCTCCCAGAAGGCAGCGACGCAGCAGACCCCAACAGCGAGGCCCGCAACGCATCCAATACCAACACCGATCCTCCGGCACTTACGAGATCCAGCATCGCTAAAGCTCCCACCAAAAACTCGTGTCCTCCCCATCCCCCGATGCTGCTGTGCCTTACGAAACGTAAAAATCCCTCTGAGACGAGCCTCTTCTTTCCGCGTCTTCTGTGGGCTCTTCTTTCCGTGGGCGTTCTTTCTGAAACCGAAGATCATACGTAATCCGCAGGGTGCGTGATCGTAAAACGTAGGGGCAGCCCCCCGTGGCTGCCCAACCACAGGGCAGTTACAGCAGATCGCACCTACCCTT
>CAUJFU010000493.1 GCA_963169055.1 Myxococcota bacterium | reverse complement strand
GCCAGATCAGCTTTTTCGAGGGTGAGTGATGTTAAACGAATAGGATAGGAGTTTCGCAGTTGAAATGGAAAATCCTGAAATATCCCTGACTCTAACGGATTTTGTGTATTCCGTGATTTCAGGCACTTACGAAGCCTTTTGCTCGCACCGTGAGGCTGCTTACATGAGCCGTTTTCAACAGAATCATACGATATCCGTGTATTCCGTTACCGTATGTAGGGGCGTATTGCATACGCCCTGAACCGATCCACGGGAATTTTCATCGTTCTGTTCGAGCACACAACATGCGGATAGGACGTATTATACGAAATCCGCCCATTGTGTGATCGTAAAAATGTAGGGGCAGCCCCCCGTGGCTGCCCAAACACTGGGCGGTTCGCGAACCGCCCCTACATGATGCGATCACACATCTCGCGGATATCGGATAACGGCGCAAAACGACCGAAGGGAGTTTCACTACAACGATACGGAAGCTCGGCACACAGCGAGAGATCGATCTCTCAGGGGAGCTAGGCACGTGGCGAGAGATCGATGGAGAAAGGTTGTGGGTGCAGTTGGAGAGCGTGTGCGATGGCGTGTGCGATGGGTTGAGCGGCTTCTTTGGGGGAGGGGGCGTTGGGCAAGGTCTGTTGAAGAGAAGCGACGCCTTTGTGAGCGAGGCCGCAAGGGACGATCAGATCGAAGAGATGAAGGGGAGTTTGAAGGTTGAGCGCAAAGCCGTGCATCGTCACGCCTTGGTGGAGATGAAAGCCGAAGGCAGCGATCTTGTGGGAGTCGAGCCAGACCCCGGGGTACTCGGGATCATAGAAGGGCTCCAGTGAAAAGCCTTGTAGATAGGAGATGATCGCAGCAGCGATCGTTTCGACAAAGACGGGCAGAGAGAGGTTGCGTTTACCGATATCGACGATCAAGTAGCCGACGAGTTGGCCGGGGGCGTGCAGCGTCGCATCTCCGCCGCGATCGGAGCGGATCACGGAGACGCCTTGGGCGGCGAGGGCGGTGTTGTCTTGGCGGAGGCTTTGTTCTCCACGCAGGCGGCCCAAAGTGATCGTGGGCGGATGCTCAAGCAGCAGCAGAGTATCGGGGATCTGGTCTTGTATCCGCTGTTCGCGCAATTGTTTTTGCTGTTCCCACGCAAGCAGGTAAGGGACTGTGCCTGCGTAGGTCCAACGAAGATCGGCGGGAGGATGGGGCATGGGGTCGCTCTCCGTGAATGGGGTGTCTGGCGTGCTAGAGGTGGAAAGATCGGTGGGATGGATGTTAGCCTTTTGACCCTTGGGATGATGATGCTAAACCTCAAACTAGCTGTGCTAGAGGTGGAAAGAGCGGTGGGATGGACGTTAGCGCTTGCCTCGGAGGATGTCGGCGACTTCGCTTTTTACGACTTCGTTGGGATCGTTGACGAGGCGTGCGAGCAGATCGTGGGATTCGGGGGTGTTGATCTTGTGGAGGGCTTTGACTGCGCGCAAACGGATCAGCCAGTTTTTGTTTTTGACTTCGCGATCGAGATGGGGGATGGCGGATTCGCCGATGCGAGCGAGAGCTTCGGCGGCGATTTCCCATTCGTCTCCGCTGCGCAGACGTTTGATAATGGCCTCGATGGCGTGTTCGGAACGCATCGAGCCGAGGGCAAGGATCGCAGCCGCCCGTTGATCGGGGCGCGGCAGATGCAACCACGAAAGCAAGAGGGGTTCGGCTTCTTTGCCAAACTGCGTAAAGACTTCAGCGAATGTGCGGGCTTCTTGCTCTTCGAGCTGTGGAAAGATCGATGCGATTTGGTCGATGTGTTCGAGGTTTGCGGGGCGGCACAAAGCAGCGGCGGCATCCATGCGATTTTGCGGATCTTGGAGAAGTTGTAGAAGGTCCGAAACAGCCATCTCTTGGAAGTCTTCGAAGACCTCGAAGTCATCGACTTCTTCGGCTTCAAGATCTTGTTGGCTTTGTTCTTGGGCGTGTCGTTCGGCACGCGCTGCAAGTTCTTCAATATCGCTGTCGATCTCGATGCTGTATCGGTCACAATCGTCGATCAGATGTTGCCAGTTTTCCAGATTGTCTGCTGCGCTCAAGTCGTTGGGCTGGCGGATTTGGAGGTTGGCTTCCGCAAAGTTGCTGAGGAGTTTTCGCAGGAGGTCTTGGCGAGAGCTTCCGAATTGGAAAAGCACCGCGAGATCGAGCATGTGATCGCGCAAGGCGATCCCAAAGTCGATGCAAGCGCGCAGTACACGTTTTTGGATCTCGCGAAAGTAAGTGAGCGCAAAGGATTTAACGGAGATCAAGTAATCCAATTGTTCGCGTTCGGACCAGTAAGAGACGATGCCGATGGCGAGGCGCGCCGCAGCAGGTGAAGGGATATCGATGAAGGAGTCTTGTTGGAAGTTGTGGTTCATCTTGCCGAGGCGATCGTATTCTTCTTCTTGGAAGTCGTCGATGGCGGTCTCAAAGTCACGTTGGTTGGCGGGAAGGGTGGCTTGCCAACGTCTTGCTTCGTCGAGGACGTATTCGACGTTTTGTTCGAGGGGAAGGTACACTTGGAGATCGCGGTAGACGAGATGTTGCTCGTTGCAGAGGTTGATCTGAAGCGTGAATTCTTGGCTGAGCAGATCGAAGAACATCACAGCTTGCGGATCGACAAGATCGACGGGACAAGCAAGGATGTGTTGAAGCACCCCGTCGCCGTCTTCAAAAGCCAAAAGACACATGATCAGCGGATAGGTGCGCAAACGATGGAGTTGGAGGTAAAAGTGCGCTTGGCCTCCGCGATCGAGAATTCGTGACTGGCTCAGCGGGCAAAGGAAGTGGATCGAGGCGATCTGTTGGGCGGGATCGATGCTGTACCAATACGATTGGCCGCTTTGTTGCCACGCTTTTTTGTCGGCGGGTGCGGCTTTGGGCGGGTGGATCTCGGCGGATGCGCTGATGCCTTCGCCAACAGTCGTTCGGATGGCGGTTGCGGAGCGCATCTTGCTTTGACGCATCTCGGCAAGGGACGACAGCGGGGGGCGCGCAACCGTCGGGATATCGGGGATAAAGTCTTCGCGGGTTTCCGCCACAGGGTTGACACCTCGCAAAGCCGGTCGCGTCATCGCTTCCGAAGGATCTTTGACGATCGGTGTCTCTTCGCCTAAACCCAAAAGCGCCGATAATCGGTCTTGTTCGCGTTTTGGATCAAAGGCCCCATCGCCTGTGGGCTTGCTTGGAAACCTTGCGGATTCGGACTTGCTTGGAAAGCCCATGATCTTGTCGAGGTTGGTTTCATCGCCCTGTAGCTCAGAGATCATCTTGGCGGTATCTTCGGAGAGTCGAGATATCTGGGTCGCAGGCTCGGCATCTTCAAACGAGAGCAGGGGCGAAGCTTCGGTCGCCTGAAAGTCTACGTGTCTTGCAGGGGTGGCCTCTTCGCCTTCGATACCGAGCAGGGCGCGGGCTTTGCGTTGATCTTCTTCGGACACAGGCACCATCAGGGTCGGAGGGGCATCGTCGAGATCGTCTTCCGCAACGATCTTTCCTACCACGACTTTGTCAGGCATCAGTTGCGCAAGGGAGGGTTTTTCAAAGGCGCTCTTGTCTGGGACCACAGACGTAGGTGCGGATCTTTCCGAGAGCGTCGATGGTTTGAGAGATGCAAGCGGAGCGCCCGGTAGGTTCGACAGCGATGGCGTCGAGGGCATCGCGGCTGTGAGAGGGACGGATGTGTTGCGCTTCGGGACGGCAGGCAGCGAACCACGCGATGGAGATGCCGATGCTTCGGTGGCTTTGGAAGCTGTGGATGCTTCGGTGGCTTTGGAAGTTGTGGATGCGTCCGAAAAAGGCGCTTTGGGGACAGGTTTGGCCTCCACCGAGGACAAGGAACTCGAAGACGGAAAGCTGGGAGCCGATGCGCTGAGTTGTTCTTGGGAGGGCGACGTGCGGCGAGGCGCAGCAAAGGCGCTGAGATCCCCAAGCGATGGGGCTTCTGGAAAGGGAAGGCGACTTGGCAAAGAAGACGAAGTCGGGGCCGCCGTTGGAGGGGCCGCAGTGATGGGGGCCGCTGTCGCAGGAGCCGCAGTGATGGGGGTCGCTGTCGCAGGAGCCGAAGTGATGGGGGCCGCCGTTGCTGGGGTCGAAGTCAGCGCAGAGGGTGCTGTTGCCGAAACGCTTTGTGGTGGGAGATGGGGGCCTGCAAGGAAGCTTTCGCGTTGGATCGCGGCAGCGGCTTGGTGCTGGACAAATTCGATGTGGGGTTGCATCGCATAAGACGGGATGACCGAGCGTGGAGCGACGCTGAGGTATTCAAACCACCAACGCATCACCAAGGGGACACGATGGCGAAAAGCCTCGGGCAAGCGAAGGACGATGCGTTTTTTTGATTCGTCGTGGATCAGCAGCGGGCGCAACAACGGCATCTCTTGCCCAGAGGTCGGGCAGATCACCCACTCGACTTTTTGAGGAGACGGATAAGACCGTTCATCTTGGATGCGAAGCGAGCAATGGACTTGGTGGGTCGACACAACACCTGTATCACTCATCAAGCGCAGTTGGGCTTGTTGGGTTTCAAAAAGATCAGGGATGATCGTGGCGTGTGCGAAGAAGGTTGGCCCCGGTAGCGCTTGGGGTCCGTTGGTGGGGAGTCCGTAGGTTGGGCAAAAAGTCAGCATCGCTTTATCCATGATTCGGGTGGGTGGGGCCAAACAGTTGGTGTCTCTAAGGGTTTGCGCTTGTTTGCTTTCGGTTGTATGCTGTGCGTTCTGTGCGCGGTAGATGGGTAGAAATGGACGGGCGGAAGAGTTAACATAGCCCCCCTTGTACTGTCAAGCAGACTCTTGGAATATGAGAACGCCCGTCATTCGGGCATTCTTGTTCGATGTCTGTCCTTGTTCTCAAACGCACAGTCACGCAATCGCCCGATAGGCCGAGGTGGAGGTTGGATTGACACCAGAATCGAGAACCCTTGCAGATTTTCCAGAGGCTTGGATCGCTGAGATCCACCAACGGCCTTTGTGCCAATTTTTGCAGATCCAGATGCGTCATTACAAACAGGGCGCTGCTTCCGCACGAATGAGATCGAGTCCCCAAAGCCTCGAAACCGACGGCCTCGTCTCCGAAGGCGCACTCACAACGCTCGGCAGTTGGACCGCTCAACTTGCGATCTTAACTCTTGTTGGACAGGGCCGTTCTATCGTGCCGTTGGAACATCGCATCAGCCTGTTGCACACCGCACGAACGGGCGATCTGATCGCCAAAGCCCGCGTTGAACACCTGCGTGCTCGCCTCGCTCACTGTTCCTATCGCATCGTAGACCAAGATGGCGAAGTCGTCGCTGTCGGCGGCTTTTTGGCCGATGTCTTGCCCCGTGAGCCGATGCTCCGCACCACAGAACGCGCACTCCCCGAAACTTCCCCCCCGCCTGATGACCCCCGCTGGGCCGAAGAAGGCGATGCCTCCTCCTTGGATGTCGCGTCGCTCCCCCCTCCGCACGAACGCCCTTTCCCATACGAGGCTTCCCTCTCGCACCCCGCCCAACACGATCCCTCTCTCCCATACGAGTCCTCCTTCCAACTCCCAGAGCCCTCTCTCCAATACGAGCCCTCCTTCCAACCCTCAGAGCCATCCCCATACGAGTCCTTCTTCCAACAGGAACACTCCACCCAAGAACTCCAAACACCACCAATCGATTCTTTGCAACACAACGAGGCTGTCGTTTCGATCGATGTCACCGACGACGACGATTCCGCTTCAACGCCTCTTTTCGGACTTGCTGAGCCTCCCGCTCCTGCTTCTTCGGCTGCTCTCCCCAAGGATACGCTCGCCTCTCAACCGTCGTCCTCTCCCTCCCCCTTTGATGAGCATGATTCCCTCGAAGAAACCGTACTTTCCTCTGTCGGAAACCTTCTTCAAGGGCGTCCCCTTCCTTCTTCCTCGCTCAACACATCCTCCTTTCCCACAAAACCCGCCTCTTCGGCCTCTTCGCTTCACCCCGCCTCTTCGGCCTCTTCCGCCTCGTCGCTTTCGCCCACCTCTTCCGCCTCGTCGCTTTCGCCCGCCTCTTCGATTTCCCCCACCTCTTCGGCCTCTTCGACGGTTGCCCGTTCTTCCCATGCCTCACCACTCCCGCCCCCAACGAACGTCGGGCGCATTACTTCGGAGTGGTCATCTCCTTTTGTTCCCAAAGCATCGGCCTCTCCGACCTCTTCCATCGGAAATCCCACCCCCATCGTCCGAACAGGCGCATACTCCGCGATCCCCGACCCCCTCACGCACAAGGATTCCTCTTCTTCGCAAAGCATCCCCACCCCATCCTACGCCAACGCCGAAGATACGCAAAAATACACGCGCTCGTCCTTTTCCACCAAAGCCACCGAAAAACGCAGCGCCTTGCCCCTTCCGACCGAAGATACCGAAAAATACACGCGCCCGTCTTTTTCCACGGAAGACACCGAAAAGAAGACACGCCCGCCATCTCCAACCGAAGACACGCAAAAACACAATGCCTTTCCCCTTCCCACCGAGGACACCGAAAAGTACACCTCGCCCGCTCCCACACACCACGGCGCAAGAACCTTCGACGAACACCTCGACACGGGCGAATTCGATAGCCCCACAGACACCCACACGATGCTTTCTTGGCGCGCCGCCCCCGCCCCGCCAAGCAAAGAAGAACCCGTCTCGCCCTCTGTGATCGAGGCCGACTTTTTCGATGATGAACCCAAACCCCCAAACCGCCGCTAAACACGGGGTTTTTGTCAACTGCGTAAGTCCTATCATTAAGACGAAGAGTAGGGAGTCTTGGCCTGAGCCACGTGATGACAGAAGGCGAGCTACAAGACCGAGTGCAGCGAGGGAATATCCGCGCCGTACTGACCGAAACGCCTTTCGTTCAGCGCTTGACAGCGTATTGGGTCTGTGGACGGGTGATCTGACAGCGTGTTGGGTCTGTGGACAGGTGATCTGACAGCGTATTGGGTCTGTGGACAGGTGATGTGACAGCGTAGTGGGCCTGTGGACAGGTGAGAGGACAGTGGTTTGGGGTGTTGCTGGAGGGGGTTAGGGCTGCCAACGGTCGAAGGCATAACCGCCATCGTTGATCAGGAGGTGACCTTGTGGAGTCCATCGGAGGAAGATCACAGTGCCGAAGCTGGCGTTGGCGAAGTTTCCGGGGATACCACCGCGAGCGCCACGCGCAAGGGACTTTTGGAGTTCTTGGAAAGTGCTGCTGAGGTGAAAGACTTGGCTGCGCGTGGCGTAGAAGAGATCGCCGTTGGAGCGGGCTGCTACGGCGATGATATCCGAGCGGCTGGTGAAGATATTGTTGAAGGAGCGGGTGTTGACATCGAAGGTGTGGAGTCCGTGGGAGCTTGCGATGTAGAGCAGATTGCGGGAGGGGAGAAAGTCGAATTGGCGAGTTGATCCCAAACTGGTTGTGCTGCTGGTGGAATTGTGCAGGAGGGTGTCGACTACAGGGGGGGACGAAAGAGTGATGCGGCGGATGGTGAGGTTGTTGTGTTCGCCGACATAGAGGTCGTTGTTGGTGCCCAGCGCAAGGGTGGTGGGATGCGAGAATTGGGCTTGTGCGGCGGTGCCGTCTTGCAGTCCAGCAGAACCGACGCCTGCGAGGGTGGAGACTTGTAGGGTAGTGAGGTCGATGCGGCGGATGCGGTGGTTGCTTTGATCAGCGACGTAGAGGAGATTGCCTGCGAGGGTGAGTGCGGTGGGGTTGTAAAAGCGAGCTTGTGTGGCTGCGCCATCAGCGAAGCCGTAGGACGATCCAGCAAGGGTGGTGGTTTGGCCTGCGGCATCGCGCTTTTGGATGGCGTGGCCTTCGATGAAATAAAAGTTTTCTTGTGGGTCTGCGGTGATGCTTTGTAGGCTGGTGGAAGTGGAACTTCGTTGAATGGGGAGGGTGTAGATGCAATCGGAGAGGCCCTCGTCGATTTGGCCGTTGCAATCGTTGTCGTGTCCGTCGCAGATCTCGGAGGTGGCGTATTTGCTGTTTTGTGCGAGGTAGTCGGCGTCTTGGCAAGCGATCCATACGCCGTTTTTGCAGGACTGTATGCTGTATTGGCAAGCGCCGTGTTGTTTTGCGCAAGGAGGTGTGGAGGGGATCTCTTCGTCGATTTTGCCGTTGCAGTTATCGTCTAGGTTGTTGCAGATCTCGGGGGATGGGCGCTGTTGGGCATGACAAGCGCCCCATCCATCGTGGGTACAGGTCTGTTCGCCATCTTTGCAGCTACCGATCTTTGCGGTATGGGGTGGGCCGGTGTAGCAAGAGCGCGTGGAGTTGACTTGGGCACAAGCATCAGGGGCGGGGCGGGTGACTTTTCGGAGGGATTGGTTGTCGCTGTCGTAGAGCAAGAAGGATCCGTCAGGGAGAGCGACGATCTGTTTGATGCTGCCAAAAAGGGCTTGGGCGAGGGGGCCGTCTTGGTTGCACTTGGTTGTGGCAGTGCGACAAGGGGTGCTCTTGTTGGAGAGGGCGACGTTTCCGGGGCGGAGTTGAAGCCAGCTCGGAAGATTGTTGGCTTGTGGTCCGATCCCTTCGAGAACGCGGCCTTCGTGGTCGATGGCAAAGGGGACGGTATAGCGGGTGTATTCGGTGGTGAAGGTTTTATCGAGCGGTGAAGACAACACAAGATCGGGGTAATTGTCCGAGCCTCGATTCTGTGAGATGTGGAGGGCTTGGGTGATAGGATCGAGGCTCCAACCAACGAAAGTGTACCCACCGGAGGGGTTATGGATCTTTTTGGCTTGTTTGGTGGCGAGGTTGTAGGCGAAGAATCCGCTAGAGAAGAAATACAAAAAGCCCGAAGGGTGGTGGATGACCTGAACGCCCGAAGCAAGGATGATCTCGGTGGGAAGTGTGATCGTGGAGACATGGCCGATGGGATCGATTTTGCGGAGTTTGTTGGTGTCGATGACGTAGAGGTTGCCTTGGGGGTCGGTGGTGATGGATCGGGGATCGGTGAATTGGGCTTGAAGGGGAGGGCCATCTTGTGTGCCGACAGTGCTTCCCGAAAAGGTCTCAAAGGCTTTCTTTTGGGGGGTATAGCGTTGGATCTGTGCGCCGACGGTGGCGAAGATCTGCCCTTTGGTATCGGCGGTGAAGTCTTTGATTTGTACGGATGCAGCGAGGGTACTGACGCAGTTGTGTGTGTCGTCGATCAGGCCGTCGCAATCGTTGTCTTTGCCGTCGCAGGTTTCGGGTTGTGGTAAGCTTTCACCGACACAGGCTTGCCATTGGCCGTTTTGGCAGATCTGTGTGCCGCTTTGACAACCGCCAAGACAGGTGTATTTGCCGTTTTCTTGCTTGCATCCAAACGATCCCGTGTAGCAAGGCTGTGAGAGTCCTTCGTCGATTTGGCCGTCGCAGTTGTCGTCTTGGTTGTTGCATTGTTCGGTAGCGTTGCGGCTTGTGCCGTCTGGACAGATTTGGCAATACCCTGAAAAACATCGGTATGTGGGCAAGCAAACCTCGGAGGTTTGGCAGAGTTTGATACATTCGCCAGCACGACAATCAGGGAATTCTTTGGGGCACTCGGCATCTGCACGGCATGGTGGGGGCTTGGTGGGTTCGGAGGGAGACTCTTGGAGGGTTTCTGCCACAATTTCGGAGATGATTTCGGCGGTGGTTTCGGAGGGGGATGCGTCTGGTGTCGTTTCTGTGGCTGTTTCTGCTGAAGTGAGACTACAACATCCATTTTGACAAGGCAGCGAGGCGGGGCAATCGGTGGCAGTTTTGCAAGAGCGTTGCGGAGACGGGCAATGCTCACCCACCACACAAGAAGGCAAGCTTGTGATCCAAAAAAGCCATGTTCCAACGAGAAGTGTGTGAAAAGGCCAAACGACCAGAATGGGCGTTCGAGGTT
>CAUJFU010000492.1 GCA_963169055.1 Myxococcota bacterium | reverse complement strand
CGGGGCTGGTGGATGCGCATGTGCATCTTTCGGGGAGCGGATCGGCCCCGGGTCATTTTGTTTTTTGGAACGAGGAACACAACCTTCATGCACATTTACGAGTGGGAGTGACAACAGTTTTTGATCTGGGAGGTCAGGCCGCCGCATCCAAGGCGATGCGTGATAAGGTGCGTTCTGGACAATGGTTGGGGCCGCGAATCTTTTTTACGGATGGCCCGATCTCTTCGCCGGGATCGCATCCCGAACCTGCAAGCTCCAAGCTGTTTCCTTGGCCGTTGAACTGGATGGCTCCGTGGCTGTTGACGGCGATCAAAACGCCCGAAGATGCGCCCAAAATCGTTGCGGCTCTCCAACGCAAAGGCGTGGATTATGTCAAGATGGTGGTGGATCAGTTGCCTCCGGGAAGTCCAGAGATGGGGGAAACGCTGGTTCGGGCATTGGCGGCGGCGGCCAAAGCCAAAGGGATGCGCGTGTTTATCCATATCGGCAGCGCGCAAAATGCGCTTGTGGCGGCGCGTGCGGGGGCGGATGTCTTGGCGCACGGTGTGTATCGGGATGCTTTGACCGAAGCGCAAGCGCGGGAGATCGCCAAGACGGGAGTGCGGATGATCCCGACGCTGGCGGCATTTGAGAGATCGGCGCTGATGGCAGAAGGCAAGATGCAGCCGAGTTCTTTGGAGCGGATGATGCACCCGCCCGTATTGTGGGAGCCATTGGTGGGAGAGAAAGGCAGGTCATTTGTTGATCTGCCTGTGCTTGGGGAGTTTGCGAAGGGGTTGCTGCGTGCGAAAAAGCATTGGCACGAAAACATCCGTTTGTTGCATCGGGCGGGGGTTGTGATCTGGGTTGGGACGGACAGCGCGTTGCCGGGCATCTATCCGGGAAGCGCGTATCATCGGGAGTTACGATCCTTGTCAAAAGCGGGCATCCCTAACGATGTGCTGTTGGAGGCCGCAGTCACGGGGCCTTCTCGATTGATCGAAAAGAACCCACGCTACGGCAAGATCGAGGTGGGGAAGGTGGCGGATCTGATCTTGGTCGAAGGCGATCCGCTTCAAGATATCCGCGCTGTCGAGCGATTGAAGATGGTGATGCGTGGCGGAAAGAAACTGCGCTTTTTGCAAGGTGTGAAAGCTACGCAGTAGAGTTCCCTTACAGGGGAATCAGCCCATGCCATGTTGCTCATCGATCGCTCGTTCGACACGTTGCTTGAGTGTACCTGAAGAGACCAGTTGACGGGCTTTTTCGATGAGGGGGGCAAAGATCGGATCGCTGGTGAGAAAAGGGATCTGTTCGCGGATACAGCGGTAGGCTTCGGAAGTACCGCGTCCAAGAGGCGTTTCGGGAGGGAGTTCGCGTCGGCGAAAGTCGATGCCTTGAGCGGCGGCCATCAGTTCGATGGCGACGATGATCTCGGTGTGTTCGATGACTTTTTTCAAATGACGAACGGCGATCGCGCCCATGCTGACGTGATCTTCGGTGTTCGCGCTGCTTGGGATGCTGTCAGCACTTGCAGGATGAGAAAACACCTTGTTTTCTGATGCAAGCGAAGCGGCGGTGTATTGGGCGATCATAAAGCCGCTTTCGAGCCCGCCATGTTCGGTCAAAAACATCGGCAGGATGCTGTGATTGCAATCAGCGTCGACCATGCGTGCGATACGGCGTTCGCTCATATTGCCGAGATCGGTGAGGGCAAATTTCATATAATCCGCCGAGAAGGCGATGGGTTCCCCATGAAAGTTCCCCGCAGAGATCACATCGAAGTCATCGGATTCTTCGGAGGTAAGGATGATCGGATTGTCGTTGACGGCGTTCAGTTCGATATCGACGACCCATTGGGTATAAGCGACGGCATCACGGACGGCTCCGTGAACTTGGGGAACACAGCGCAGGGTGTAGGGATCTTGGACGTTGAGGGAGTTGCGTGGACGCAAGAAGCCGCTGCCATCAAGAAGACGTCGTAAGAAAGAGGCGCAGTCGATCTGCCGAGGGTGCGGACGCAGCGCATGAATGCGCGCATCATAGGCGCGATCTGTTCCGTGTAGAGCTTCGAGGGTGAGCGCAGCGGCCATATCAGCGGTGAGGATGAGGTTGATCCCGCGCCGAACGAGCAACGCGCCAAGCGCCACCATCAGCGTTGTTCCGTTGAGGATCGCGAGTCCTTCTTTGGCTTCGAGGATCAGCGGCTTGAGTCCGGCGTGTTGGAACGCAAGGTGGCTTGGCATACGCTGGCCTTGGGCGATCACGTCTCCCTCGCCGATCAACGCCAAGGCAAGATGAGCGAGAGGCGCAAGATCGCCGCTTGCACCAAGAGAGCCTTGGGACGGGATACATGGATGGATGCGGTGGTTGAGCATCGCGATCATCAGTTGGATTACTTCGGGGCGAACTCCCGAACATCCCTTGGCTAGGGTGTTTGCACGCACAAGCAGCATGGCACGAGACGTTTCTTCGTCCAGTTCTTCGCCCACACCGACCGCGTGGCTGCGCACCAAGTTAAACTGAAGCTGACGCACTTGGTCAGGTGGGATGATCTTGTCTTTGAAATGTCCGAAACCTGTGGTAATACCGTAAGCCACGCGGCCTTCTCGCACGAGGTGATCCACCGCTGCGCGTGCGCGCTGGATCTTGGGCAACGCACCTTCGTCAAGCGCCACACGTTGGCCTTGGGCGACGGCAACGACATCATCGACGCGCAGAGATTCGCCAGAAATCAACAACGTTTCCATAGTCCCATCTTTCTTTCGCGTTGGAGTTGGACAGAAGCGCTCTTGATCAAGCCGATGTACGGCAAAAAAGCAACAGGGGGCCAGTCTCGTGATTCCACAACAGCGGCAGGAGCGAAAAGCAGCTTTGGGGCTGGGGGTGGTGGGGATGATCGTGGTGTTGTTTTATGCGTGGTCAGGCAATCGATCACCTTTGGGATGTCCGTTGTTTTCGTGGGTGGGCGTGCCGTGTCCGTTGTGCGGGATGACCCGTTCGTTTCGGGCGATGCTGTGCGGGGATTGGCTCGGGGCGTTGTACTTTCACGCATTTGGGCCGTGGTTGCTTGGCTTTCTGCTGTTGTGCTTGGTGCAGGTGGGATGGGAACTTGCCACCGATCAAACGCGCCCATTCGGCCCGTTGTCTCTGTTGCGGTGGGGGGCTTTACAACGATGGCTGCTGTTCTGGTTTTTGCTCTATTACGCGGTGCGCTTGTATCTCGCCCCTGTCGGCGTTTTCACTCCTTTGCGCTGAGCAAAGGTTCTTGACACCGAAAAGCGAGTGTGTGCTTTTGTTCCGCTGTTTGCGCCAAATGCACCATACCGAGCGATATCTCGCATCGAAAATAGAGGTTTTCTGATGGGAAAAAAGAACAACAAGAAAGCAGAGACCCCTCAAAATCATCCCTCCCAAAACAAGACTGCCCAAAACAAGGCCGCTCAAAACAAGACCGCCCAAAACAAGGCTGCCCAAAACAAGGCCGCTCAAAACAAGGCCGCTCACAACAAGGCCGCTCAAAACAAGGCCGCTCAAAACAAGGCCCCCGAGATGCAACGAGCAGAGAGGGTGGGCGCAGCGACGGGTGCGAGCGTTGCGATGGATTCGAGTGTTGTGATGGGTTCAAGCGTTGCGGTGGGTGCAGCGATGGGTGTAAGCGTTGCGGTCGATGCAGACGTTTCGGTGGAGGGGCGTTCGGTGGGGGCTTTACCGAGCTTTGTTGTGGAGGGGAAGGGCGCACAGGAGGGGGGCTTTTCGTGGTATCCCGGCCATCCGATGCAAGAAGGTGGTTGGAAGAAGGCCGCCGCCGCTTTTTGGGCGATGGCGTTTGTGATGATCTGGGTGGTCAGCAATGCGTGGATCTGTGACGATGCGTTTATCACGTTTCGCACGATCGACAACTGGTTTCATGGCTACGGGCTGCGCTGGAATCCGCTGGAGCGTGTGCAAAGCTACACCCATCCGCTATGGATGTTTCTTGTCGCGGGGGTGCATCTGGTTGTCGGCCATCTGTATTGGTCGGCGATGGGGCTTTCGCTGGTGCTGACGGCGCTGATGTTGTGGTTGCTGTTTCGGCACATCGCTCGTTCGACGTTGCACATCTTGCTTGGGGCGCTGGTGCTCGGCTTTTCACGGGCGTATGTGGACTTTGCGACATCGGGACTGGAAAACCCACTGGCGCATCTATTGTTGGTGGTGTTTTTGCTGTTGTTTTTTCGTTGGGTCGAAGACTTGCGTCATGCCCAATCTCCAGAGCCGTCCGCGATCTTCTCGCCTTTTCGTGTCGGTGTGTTGGTCGGTATCGCGTGTTTGGGAGTCTTGAATCGTGCTGATCATGCCCTTCTGTTCGGCTTTCCGTTGTTGTATGTGCTTTGGCATACACGATGGAGCGTCCGTTTGTTGGGCGCGTTGTTTTTGGCCGCCCTACCGTTGTTTGCGTGGGAAGCGTTTTCCTTGATCTATTATGGTTTGTGGGTTCCAAATACTGCGTATGCCAAGCTGTCCACGGGCTTACCTCTATATGAAAAAATCGTACAAGGATCGTATTATTTCTTTTATTCTCTGCAAAAAGATGCGCTGACGATTGTTTTCCTTTTTGGGATGATGGGCTGGTCGTTGTTTCGTTTCTGGTCGAAAGAGCGTCGAGCGGTGGCGTGGGTTGGGGGCGGAGCGCTGTGTTATGCGGCATATATTGTTTGGATCGGTGGGGATTTTATGGCGGGGCGGTTTTTGAGCGCTTTGGTGGTGGTGATGGTGGTGGTGATGTTGCAAGAGCGCGTGCATGGGGTGGCTCATGCGCTGCCGATCGTGTTTTTTCTGATGCTGTTGCAGGTTTACGCGCACAACCCTACGACACGCAACAACAAAGGATGGGATGGGCATCAAAACAACGCGGGAGTGTCGGATGAGCGGGGGTTTTATTTTTACGGGACAGGTCTGGTGTACGCCCGACCGGGAAAAGTGATGCCTGATCATCATTGGCGGCTGCGTGGCCTCAAGGCTCGCGAAGACAAGATCCGCGTCACCATCGAAGGATCGATCGGGATGTTT
>CAUJFU010000491.1 GCA_963169055.1 Myxococcota bacterium | reverse complement strand
GAGTTTGGGTCCGGCGGGGTCGGTGACAAGGCCGATTTGGCGGACGCCGGCTTCGCGGAGTTTGGCCATGACTTGGAGGACGGTGCGATAGGGGAGGCGTTGGTCGGCGTAGAGAAAGACTTGGGGGGCTTGTTTGATCTTGGGGTTGGGTTTGAGTTTTTCGACGAGGTCTTGCATGGAAAAGGGCGTGCATTTGGGGCAATTGTAGAGACGGATGGTCTTTTGGAGGTCGACGGTGAAGATGATATCGTCGTCTTTGAGGTCGAGTGTTTCGCCTGTTTCAAAGGGGGGGAGTTTGACGTCGGTTTTTTTGCTAGAGAGCATGGGGGCGGTGACCATGAAGATCACGAGAAGGACGAGCATGACGTCGACGAGGGGGGTGACGTTGATATCGGAGAGGGAGCCGTGGCCCCCACCAGTTTGCATCGCCATGAAAAAATCTCCGTGTGGTGGGCTTTGCGGAGGAGGAGATCGGTTTGGGGGCGGTCTCTTGGCGCAAAGCGTAGGCGTGCGTGTTGTATGGGGAGGTCAGCGTTCTTGGATATCTTCGGGGCTGACGACCATGCCGATTTTTTTGACGCCGGCCTTTCGCATGGTGCCGATCACCTCCATCACACGGCCATAAGAGAGGGTGGGATCGGCTTGTAGATAAAGCTCTTGGTTTTTTTGGAGATCGGGGTCGGCTTTGAGGATCTTGGCGAGGGTGGGGATATCGAGGATGGGCTGGTTGCGATAGCTGAGTTTGCCGCTTTGATCCATAAAGAGGGTGGTTTTTTCGGAGCCTTGGGGGGGAGGTTGTTTGGGATCTTGGGGGGAGACATCGGGAGCGGGGACGCTTGCGCCGTGGTGGATCATGGGTGCAGTCACCATAAAGATGATCAGCAAGACAAGAAGGATATCGACGAGGGGGGTGACGTTGATATCGGCGAGCGATCCGCCAGAGCGTTTGTTGGAGCGGGAAGATCCCACATTCATACCCATGAAAAACCTCCAAAGGCTAGAAGGGACGGGCCAGAAGACGCTTGGGAGATATGTTTGAAAGGAAAGAGTGGCCCAAGCATCGAAGAGACGGGTTTTTGAAAGGAAAGAGCGGCCCTAGCATCGAAGGGACGGTGTTATTTGAGGAAGTGCCGTTTGACGATATTGAGGAAGTCGTTGGAGAAGTTGTCGATCTCGCCGTCGATGCCGCGAATTTTGCTGAGGAAGAAGTTGTAGGCGATGACGGCGGGGATGGCGGCAGCGAGTCCAACGGCGGTGGCGATCAGGGCTTCGGCGATCCCGGGGGCAACGACGTTTAGGCCGGCAGTACCGGCCTCTTTGATGCCGATAAAGGATTTCATAATGCCCCAGACCGTACCGAAGAGGCCGACGAAGGGAGCGGCGGAGGCGGTGGTAGCGAGGAAGGGCATATAGCGTTCCATGTAGGACATCTCGGTGTTTGTGGCGCGTCGCATGGCGCGCTGGATATTTTCGAGTCCACCGAGGGCTTGGCTCATGGAGCTATTGTCGGTGGTGGCGGCGGCTTGTTTTTGGATCTTGTTGAGTTCGATGTATCCGGCGCGAAAGACCTGTGCGATAGGGCTGCGGCTGAGTTCTTCGGACTCTTTGAAGATGTTGTCGAGGCGCTTGCTACCCCAGAAGAGATCGAGGAAATCGAGGGATTGGTTTTGGGCTTGGTAGAGGACGAACCACTTGTAGACGATGATGCCCCAACACATCACCGAAAAGCCGATAAGAAGGATAAGAACAAAGAGGACGACGCCACGCGATTGTGTCAGAAGTTCCATGATCGCGGCGGTATCGCTTTTTTGGGAAAGGATGAGATAAGCGGCCACAGAATCCATCGGGTAAGCCTCCGTTTGCGAGGGACGGCCCGCGTGAGAGGGGCGTCAAAGTCGGGGTTAGGATTTGTCGATATAAAGGGCATCTTGCTTCCATCCGACGCGAACTTCGCGGATGGAAGGTTCGGAGTATACGTCAAAGGCGACATCTTCGAGCATGCGAGAGAGCACAGAACGAAGGCCACGAGCGCCTGTTTCGCGGCGCAGGGCTTGATCGACGATGTGGGAATTGAGCGAAGGATCGATATCGAGGTGGATGCCTGCGAGAGAAAACTCCTTGCTGAGGGTGGAGATGAGGTTGTTTTGGAGGATGGTGAGCAAGGTGTCGCGGTCGAGGGCGCGAAAGGGGATGATGCGGTCAAAGCGGGCGATCAGTTCGGGAAGAAAGCCGTATTGTTGGAAGTGTCGGGTTTGTTCGACTTCGTCTTCGGTGTAAGAGACGGCGATCTCTTGGGGTTCGCGTCCTTGTGTGGGGGTGGTAAAGCCGAGGCGAGGGGTGCGAGAAAACAGATGAGTGATCAGCTTGAAGCCGGAAAAAGCACCGCAGGCGATGAAGGGGATGTTTGCGGTGGACATCATGACGAATTGTTGGTAGCTGCTGTGTGAAAACTCGGTGGGTACGGTGATTTGTGTGGATTCGAGAAGTTTGAGCAGTTCGCGTTGAACGCCGAGGCCGCTGATATCTTTGGTGGTACCGGCGCCCGAGAAGACAGCGTTGTTTTGTCCGCTGGCGATCTTGTCGAATTCGTCGAGGCAGATGACGCCGATCTCAGCGAGCGCGACGGAGTTTTCGGCGGTATAGATCAAGCGGGTAAGGATAGAATTGACGTCTTGGCCGACGTATCCCGTTTCAGAGTAGTTGGTGATATCGACGAGAGCGGTGGGGAGTTTAAAGATGTGGCGGAAAAGCAGTTCGATCAGGTGTGTTTTGCCGCATCCTGTGGGTCCGATCAGGAGGTGGTTGGACTTGGGGGGGAGTTGTTGGACGGGGACAGCGTCGAGATGGATGGCACGGACACGTTGGACGTGTCGGTAAGCCATGAGGGACATAGCGCGGCGGGCGTTGTCTTGTCCGACATAGCCGAGTTGTCCGAGTTTATCGAATATCTCGCGAGGGGAGAGGCGCGGGAGATCCTCGACGATATCGGTGATATCTTCGTCGGTCTCGTGGCGGTGGAGATCCATGTTCATGAGCAAATGGCCTCGACATCTTCGCAGTTCGCTGTGAACATTCGCTGCGGAAAGTAGCGGATGTTAGGGAGTGTATTGGATGTATTTGGAGCCGAGTTCTTCGTGAGAGATGACGAATTGAGAGCTTGCGGAACCGAGGCCCCCACCGTAAGCGACGGCTCCTGCGGGGCCTTTGCGATGGATGGTGCGAAAGAAGATCAGGTCGTCTTTTTGGAGAGGGATATCGGCGTTGATCTCGCGGTTGGGTTGGTCGTAGCGGGCGTAGTTTTGGCCGCGTGGTTTTTGGAGGCTTTGGAAAAAGAGTTGTTCTTTGCCATCGCGGAGGATGCCGGCTTGGAGCAAGACGATCGCGCTTTGTTGGAAGCCAGCGGGATCGTTGTAAGTGGCCATGACAACGAAGTTGCTGATGTAGGAGCCGATCTTTGCGCCCGCTTCGGGACGGAGGCGGGCGTACCAAGTGAGGGTTTCCTTGGGGCGGAGATAATCTTTGGACCAATCGTCTTTTTTGTTTTGGGGGGCATCGGCCTTGAGCAGGCCGTTGGGATGGAGAAACGCTTGGAAGAAGCCTTTTTTGGGAAAGACGATCGTCTCGATCCCATCGGGTAAGCCGAGCTTTTTCTTGAGATCTTCTGGGTTGGTTTCGGAGGTGGGGGTGGGCTTGTCTTCTTTGACTTGTTGGGTCTTGGTGCAAGAGAGCAACAGCAGGCTACAAAGCGAAAAGATACCGAACCATCGTCGCATCGTTATTCCCATAGAGAAGTGTCGCGGTAGGTATGGATGTTTGTGGGGCGCGGCCCCAAACCCCGCAAGGGACTATCGCCCCTTGACCCCGTATCGGCGGAGTACACAGACGTTTTTCAATCCAACGTCTGCGCCGCTTGGGTGTTTGCGAACACGGGTTTTTTGTCCACTGCGTCACCCCTGTTTCATTACGTTCAAAAGAACCCGATCTCCTCGGAGATTGGGGGGGAAGCAAGGTTTCGCAAAACAAGGGCGCATCATGGCACATCCCCTTCAAGGCGTCAATGCAGATGGAGTTCGAGGCGTTGAGGAAGACGGAGTTCGAGGTGTTGAGGAAGATGGCGTTCGAGACGTTGAGGAAGATGGAGGGCAGGGGAGGGCAAAAAAAGTCTTGTCGATCGTCGAGGGGAGGGCTAGTATGTGCATCCGTTGCGGGTATTGATTTTGCACGAGGCGCGAAGGCGCTCCGCAAGGGAGGGCGTTTGAGGACCGAGTGCGAGATAGAGAGATCACAAAAGCAAGGGCTTTGCGCATGGGCAAGGTCGGAACAGATAGAAAGGGTCGAGGGATGACATCCTTTGTGAAGAAGACGTTGGCGATGTTGGTGTTGTTGGGTGCGATGGGTGCGATGTCAGCGTGCAATACGCATCATGTGAGTTCGGCGCACGCGCCCGGGAGCAAGATAGTGCGAACATGGTACCGTCCGAATGGGTGTTTTGTGCGCCGTGTGGTGTATCCTTGCTACAACGCGCAAGGGAACTTGAAGGTGCAGGTGGTGCGCTGTCCCGATGGTCAGGCTTTCCGCCGCCAATGGCTGCATCCAGACGGTCGTTGCGGGGGCCAAAGCACCTTTATTCCTTGAGGATTTGGCGGAAGAGGTTGAGGCGATTGGGGAGGGCTTGAGGGGGGGCGTTTGTGGTGTTGTGGGGCTTGCGGTGGCGAGGGAGGGTGGAGTAGGTTGGAGGGCAGATTATCCAAGCGAAGGAGCAAGAGACTTCCAACAAGGAGAGTGGCGTATGTCTTTGTATGCGGTGCTGCAAGCGAATGGACTGTTGGGGATCGGCGTTCCAGAAGAGGCGGAGTCGATCTTTGATGAGATCGCGGAGACGCTATTGAACGAGACGATCTTGCGGGTGGGAGGGCGACCCTATCGGTTGGTGGAGATCGAGTTTTATGCGAACGGTTCGACGCATCCCGATCCATTTGCGCATTGTGATGAGATGCAGTTGCGAACGGCGCATTGGTACTTTCATCGAACAGGAGAAGAGTATCGGGGTGGGTCTTTTAAGGGGTTGGATATCACCTTTGCACCCGAAGGGTACTATGGCGGGATCTTGATCCGCACGATCGAGGGATGGGTGCCAGAGGGGCAGGAAGAAGTGTTTGTCTCGGGTCCGTCGTTGTCGGTGGATCATATCTTGGCGGGCTGTGGGGCAGGATCAGTGGTGGAGTTGGTGGAAAAGATGGGGGATCGTTCGGTGGTACGGGAGGATGCGGATCGATTGTTGTGGCTGGAGCATGATCCGTCCATCTCAAAACGCGAGGTGGTGAAAACGCCGCGTTTTGGGTTGTTTTTGAAGCGTGGAGATGGAAAGAATACGCCTGCGGAGAGCTTGCCATCGCGTTATGTGATGCGTGAATATCGCTATATCTCGGATGCAAGGCGTGTGAAGAAAGGTCGACATTTTACAAGTCTCTCATTGGCTTTGCAGGGGGCGGATCTGGAGACGATTCATCAGCGTGTGGGTACGCCGCGCAAGTCGATCACGAGTTATATCGAGGCGTTTGAAGCAGGAAAACAAAAGTCGCTGCGATCGTTTTTCTTTAAGGATGTGTCGACCACCGAGCAATGCGAGTTGTACGGGGCTTGCGCGGCTGCGGGTTATACGCGCTACGGCAAGGCATAAAATTTTGCGCTGGGGTGGGGAGCGGCGTAGGGTGGGAAGGCGAACGGTTTTTTTCACGGGGCTTTCATCGAAGATTCGAGGAGTTGCGCGAAAAAGACGTTGAGGTACGCGGCGAGAGACGGAGGCAACGATGGCAGGGATGGATCTGACGTGGATCGAGCTAAGCAAGGGCGCTTTGGAGCATAACTTACGCTTGTTTCGGGAGAGTATGGCCGAGGGGGTGCGTTTGTTGGTGCCGATCAAGGCGAATGCGTACGGTCATGGGCTTGCGGAGATGGCGCGGATGATGCCGTCGTGCGGGGCAGATTGGTTGGGTGTACACAGCCTTCAAGAAGCGATGGTGGCGCAAGATGCGGGGGCAACGTGCCCGATCTTGGTGTTGGGCTACGTTCCCTTCGAGGGGATGGAAGAGGTGGTTCGTCGCGGCTTGCGGGTGATGGTGACCAATTGGGAAAGTGCCGAAGCCTTGGCGCGGGTCGCAGAAGCGTTGGATAAACAAGTGGCGGTGCATTTGAAGATCGAGACGGGGACGAACCGACAGGGAGTGCAAGGGCGGGATTTGCTGATCTTGGCGCGGTCGATCCAGACTTCAAAACATCTGGTGTTGGAGGGCTGTTATACACACTTTGCGAATATCGAAGACACGACGGATCATTCGTATGCAAAGATGCAGTTGGAGCGGTTTGAGCGGGGGCTGGAGACGCTAGAAAAACACGGGATCCGCCCGCAGATCCGACATGCAGCAGCTTCGGCAGCGTCGATGTTGTTTCGTGAAACGCATTTTGAGATGATCCGCCCGGGGATTAGCGCGTATGGCTTGTGGCCGTCGCGGGAAACGTATGTCTCGTTGCTTCAAGAAGGGCGATCCTCTTTTCCGCTCAGGCCCGTGTTGTCGTGGAAAACGGTTGTCACGCAAGTCAAAGAAGTCGCTGCGGGCGAATACATCGGGTATGGTTGCACATACCGAACAACACGGGGGATCCGCTTGGCGATCTTGCCGATCGGCTACTACGACGGCTATGATCGGGGGCTGTCCAACGTTGGGTATGTTTTGATCCGAGGCCAACGTGCGCCTGTGCGTGGGCGGATCTGTATGAACCTGACGATGGTTGATGTGACGGATATCGAGGGGGTGGATCTTGAAGATGAGGTGGTTTTGATCGGCAAGCAGGGAGAAGAAGAGATCAAGGCAGAGTCTTTTGCTTCGTGGTTCGGGACGATCCATTACGAAGCGGTATCGCGCCTTCCGCATCATATCCGTCGACGCTGGGCCGTATAAATGGTGTTGTGGGGTGTCACCCCACACCCCACAAGGGGGCGCAGCTCCCGAGTCCCAAGGGGTGGGGGGGAGTGGAGGTGTTTTTGAAAACCGCAGCACAGCCGCGTGTA
>CAUJFU010000490.1 GCA_963169055.1 Myxococcota bacterium | reverse complement strand
CTCTTTGTGGGCGTGGGGTCGAGTCGTTGTGCGTGCAATGATCCGCTGGTGTGCGAGCAAGACGCCCAATGCACCGCTCCTGCGAAGTGCATCGCAAGCCGTTGTGCGATCTCAGACGCAAGCGATCCGACCGAGCCAAGCGCAGAGATCCAAAAAGACACCCTCCCCTCGGAAGGAACAGACGAAGCCACCGAAACGGTCTCCGAAGCAAAAACGGAACACACGCAAGACGGAGCGGAGCCAACGACCGAACCAAGCCCCGAATCCACCGAGGAAGTGACGCCTGAACCCGCCACCGAAAAAAGCATTGAAACCATCCAGCCCGACTCTCCGAGCGAACCGATGCCCGAACCGCCTCCTCCTGTCTGCACAAACGGAGCGCAAAAGCCTTGTTATACAGGGCCGATCCAAACCCAACGCATCGGGGCTTGCCGAGACGGCGTACAGACCTGTGAGGACGGTCAATGGGGCGCTTGTGCCAACGAACGACAGCCACAACCCGAAAAGTGCGACGGCCAAGACAACGATTGTGACGGCAAAGTCGACGAAGATATCCCACAACAGGGGCAAAACTGCGTTACTGGACTCCCCGGGGTGTGCGCGAGCGGAAAGCTTAGTTGCAACAGCGCCAAGGGCATACTCGAATGTCTGTCCTTCAGCAAAGGCCCTGAGATCTGCGACGGACTCGACAACAATTGCGACGGCAAAGTCGACGAAGGTTGCCCGTGAAAAAAAACAACATCGGGGAGGGGGCTTGTGGGGCGGGTAGGACGGGAAAAACAGTGGTGACAGAAAAATGACAGTTTCTTTTTTGCGACACTGTGCTATAAGAGCCACATTGATGAAAGGACGATCACAACGCAGCCGCGAAAACGAGCGATGTTCGAGGTTGTTTGCACAGGCGGATCAGGCGGTGTGATCGAAAAGACGGCAACCGTGGGTGTTGTCGGTGTGGAAAAGACGGCAACAGCAAGCGTTGCCTGAACAGTGGAGGCCAGAAAGATGGCGCAGCGCAAAGCAAATCAAACATCGTCTTTTGTGTCCTTTTGCCAGAAGTTGGCAGGGACGGAAGGGACATGGGGGCACGATCCCGCGCATTTTGACGGGCGTTTTGTGCAAAGCACGTTAGAAAAGACCTCCAAACTATTCGGGCCGGGGCGTTATTTTGATCTGCAAGTCGATGGGTGGGAAAAGCTCGAACAAGAGCCGAGTCCTGCGTTGACGATATCGAACCATTCGGGGGGGTTATTGACGTTGGATGCGTGGGGGTGGGTGACTGCGTGGTACGGGCATCTGTCGCTATCGAGGCCGCTCCATATGCTTGCGCACGATGCGGTGTTTTCGCTGCCTGCGCTTGCGCAACGCTTGGCGCGCCTTGGGGGGTTGCGAGCGGATTTTGAACTGGGGCTTCGGATCTTACGCGACGAACAGCGTGATCTGTTGTTGTATCCGGGGGGAGATGTCGATACCTTTCGGCCTTACAAGGATCGCTACAAAGTGAACTTTGCCGGGCGCAAGGGCTACACGCGGCTTGCGCTAGAATCTGGCGCACCGATCCGACCGATCGCCCATGCAGGAGCGCACGAAACGTTGATCGTGCTTTCATCGGGCAAACGCATCGCAGAAAAAATGGGATTGCCCAAATTGATCCGTGCGCAGATCTTCCCAATCTACCTGTGTTTTCCGTGGGGGCTTTCGATCGGCCCGTTGCCTCAACTGCCTCCACCGACCAAACTTCGCTACAAGATCGGCAACTTGATCGAGATGCCACGCAAGACGTGGCGCGAAACTCCCGATGATGCGTTGATCGAAAAAATCGATCAGCATACACGCGAACAGATGCAGGCATTGCTTGATCAGCTTCAAGAAGAAGAAGAACCCAGTCCATGGCGCGATACCGCCACGCGCCTGCTCGAAAAAGCAACACAGTTTGCCCAACAGCTTTTCCCATCCACCAAGCTGCTCGATCGCCCCCTCCACGCGGGAGAATCCTTCCTCTAATCTACCCCATCAAGACAAACAACGGATCAGACTTTGGGATGGGTATGCTTTTCTTCGATACTTTTTTTAGGGTTCACGATCCCCCAGCCTGTATTCTTATCCCAGCCCGGATCTTCCGCGTCAACCGCCACTTTGGTCAAGTGTTCGTACATCTGCTTTTGGTTTTCGCAAGGTGTTTTTCCGCCATGCGTGCGGTGTTTGGACAAGATCAAAGCGGAGACACCCGCAACAAAAGGTGTTGCCATCGAAGTTCCAGACAATCGAGCGTATTGATCGGGCGGATAACACGACAAGATGCTTTCACCGGGAGCCATAATGCTGAGGTTGCGCCCTGTCGAAGAAAAAGAAGAGCGCCGCATCTCGCGGTTGATCGAGCCTACACAGATCACATCGGGATAACCGCCGGGGAACTTGATCGTGTCGGCGCCTTCGCCAGAATTTCCAGCGGCGACGATCAAAATCTTTCCTTGGTCGATCACTTTTTGGGTGGCTTGTTTGAGGCGGTCCGAACCTGTCGATGCACCGAGGCTCATCGAGATAATATCTGCCCCCGCTTCGACGGCCCATTCCATACCAGCCGCGATCCATTCGAGCGTCCCGTACCCACCGTCGTTGAGAACTTTGCCGATAATCAATTGGGCTTTGGGCGCAACGCCCACCACCCCGAGATCATTTTGACTTGCAGCCACAATCCCACCGCAATGCGTCCCATGCCCGTTGGCATCTTCGATACCGTCGTTGGTGAAATCTTTGGTAGCGATCACGCGATCTTTGAGATCGGGGTGCGTCGTTGCGACGCCAGTATCCAAGATCGCCACCTTGATGCCTTCGCCTTGTGTGATCTTCCATATATCGGGGATGCCGAGCGATTGGAGACCCCAGTCAATGATCTCCTTGACCTCTTCGCGAGAGATCGCTTCCACTTGAAAGGGGGGCAACATCCCGCGAAGCTCTTGTTCTTGTGACTTTGCACCACCAAAAAGCCGTCGTAACCAACCAAACATCCGACCCTCCGTCTTGCGGTAGAGGAACCCAAAGAGAAGATTCTTTACCTTGTGTTTCACCGCAAAAGAAAATGAACTTTGTTTTTGGAATGTGCAATATAGCGATAGAGCGTCTCCTTGCAAGCCACCCTTTCTGAATCTTTGAGACATGGGCAAGACAGGGGAGCAGTTTTGCTTGTAAAAATCGAGTGATTCTGTATCTTGTGCGGCGAGACCTCTATCCGTTCAAAAGAGAACACACCCGCCAACCGCGCCGACCTCAAAACACGGAACACCACAAACCACGGAAAGACAAGACCGATGGCCTTTCATCGCAAAGATCACTTTTACAAACAAGCCAAAGAGGAAGGGTTGCGTTCTCGTGCGGCCTATAAACTCGAAGAGTTACACAAACGCTTTCAGATCTTCCCGAAGGGAGGGCGCGTGTTGGACCTTGGGGCGGCTCCGGGCGGTTGGTTGCAGATCGCAGCCGATATCGTCGGTCCTTCGGGAAGAATCGTTGGAATCGATCTGCTTCCCATCGACCCGCTACCCTATCGCCAGATCACGCTTTTGCAAGGTGATCTTCTGGATGAAGCGGTGCAAAAGCAGGCGATGGACGCTCTCGAAGGCAAGGCGCATACGGTTCTCTCCGATATGGCTCCCAACATCTCAGGGATCCGTGTGACGGACTGTGCGCGCTCGTATGAACTCGCTCTGATCGCCCTACAGATCGCACAAAAGATGTTGTTGTTGGGTGGCTCGATGGTTGTCAAGATCTTTCCGGGCGATGATTTCGACAACTTTCTATTTGCCACCAAAAATCTCTTCAAAAAAGTCCGAACCACCCGCCCCGAAGCCACACGAAAAACCTCTTCTGAGGTCTACGTCATCGCCACCCAGTTTCGCGGCACGCCGCTTGTACAAGCCTCCGAAAGCCCGCAAGAGGGCGATATGTCCACAGATGCACCGCCCGAAGATGCGTCCTCCGCTGTAGCCAAGCCCCCCTCCACCCCCTATGATCCGCTCTCTTGACTCCCCGTAAGGCAAACAGCGAAGCAGCACGAATATCGGCGATGTTGGAAGGTGCGAACCCACCGCGCCACAGCGCGAAGGATAGGTTGCACCCAACCGCAACGCACACAAAAGGCTTGTGTCTGTTTGGGTTCTGGGCATAATGGCCGACTTGCAAAAAGGTCCACCGCCAGAAGAGACAACGCAAAGGAGCGAAAGATCAACGATGGACGGTCAAGAAAAATTATCTTCTCCCCAAAAATCCACCGCGCACGAGAGCGTGCCACCCGCCACTTCGGAAGCAACGCAAGAGCAAAAGAAAACGCTGGCCTCAGAGATCGTACACTACTCCAAAGGGCTTGTTTCGCTGTGGTTTGTGGTGTTTGTAGGCGCGCTGTATTGGCTGGTGATGCTGTGGGATATCAAAGGCATCGGTCGCCGCAGCCGCCATTACCGCATCAAAGTGAATAACACATGGCGCAGTTTCTTTGATCGGGCCTATGTGACGCGCCACGAAGCATGGAGACAAGGCGAGTGCGCGCATTGCGGCGCTTGCTGCGAGATCCTCTGGCGATGTCCTTTTTTGCGCACAGACAAAGAAACTCAGAATTCGTATTGCAGCGTACACAAATCTCGCCCGCTACCCTGCCGCACGTTCCCGATCGATCCAAAAACGGTCGAGTTAATCAGCGTTGATCGCTCCGCAGACAACGGATGTTCCTATCGTTTTCAACAGATCATCGATCAAAAACGCCTTGAACTCGAAGCCAAAAAAAGACAGACCGAGGAGAAACATACACGATGAAGCCATTTGCGCGATGCTTCGGCATCTTTGGAGCGCTCTTACTCACCGCATGGGGCTGTATCGATCAAAGCCCCAGTCCCAAGCGCTATGTCGATCGCAAACTCAACGCAAGAGAAGCCAAAGCCGTCCAACAGATCTTGCTCCAAGGAACCCCCAAGCCGCGCTTGTTGCTCAACGCCACACTCACCGAACCCGGGCAAGGCCCTGCGGTGGTGCTCTACGGGGCCGATATCAAGCCTTGGCCGATGCGACGAGGCGAAGCCGCAGAAGTGACGCTGTACTACAAGCCCTTGCGACAAATGAAGCTGTTGTGGCGAACCTTCCTCCATCTTCAAGGCGATCCCGGCCCACGCGGAGCCTTTACTAACCTCGACGAAGCGCAAGATCCGACCGCACGGCTGTATCACAGCCGCAATTGGCAAGTCGGCAAGTTCTTCGGTTACACCTTTCGCTTTACTTGTCCTGCCGATCTGCCCAACAACCAAGCCTACCTCATGACAGGCTTTTGGAACGGCGACGCACGCATGACCGCTGCCGCCAAAGTCCCGACAGATGGACAGAATCGCATCGCGATCGGCCCGATCTTGTTGGCAGGCCAAGAGATGGAGCGACCGATCTACGTCGCTTATCGCACCAGCGTCCCACCCGTCATGGACGGAAAACTCAACGATCCCGTCTGGCAAAAAGCCCCATCGACAGGGCGGTTTCGAACCTACAACAACCGCCTCGCCCAAAAACGCACCGAAGCCAAAGTCGCTTGGGATGCGCGTCACCTTTATATCGCGTTCGAGATGGACGACGATGATATCTTTAGCACCTACAAACGCCGTGATGATCCGCTGTTTCAACAAGAGGTCGTCGAGTTCTACATCGACGCCAACCGCAACCGCCGCGACTACATCGAACTCCAAGTCTCCCCCGCAGGGATGATCTTCGATTCCTTTTTTGACACGTACCGATCTCCCCGTCCGTGGGGCCGATTGGCCTATGACAGCGGGATGACCGTCGCCGTGGATGTGCGCGGAACCCTGAACCAACGCAACGACCGCGATCAAGGATGGAGTGTCGAGATGCGGCTCCCCTTTGAGCGGCTGGGTCCTGCGCGCAACCTTCCTCCGCTCGATGGGGACGAATGGTCCATCAATATGTACCGCCTCGAACGCTCACGCCACAGCGCCAACGAAGATCACGCATGGAGTCCCGTGACGACGGGCATCGGCGGCGATTACCACAACCTCGCTCGTTTTGGAACGCTTCGATTCTCCACCCGCGATCTGCTCGCCCCTGTACTGCGCCCCACCCCCACGCGCACACTCCCTGTCTCTCAACCCCTCCCTCGCAACATTCCTCTCCCACAAGCCCCCAAGATCCCCAAAGCTCCCGCGCCAACCATCCATCAATTCCGCAAGATCCCCGAAGGGTATATCATCCGACGCGCCCCTCTCCCCAACACCGTCCAGATCCACCGCCTCAAACACCCCATCGATCTCCAACCCAAAAATATGTCGAAAGTTCCGCCCCGCTGAGATGGGGCGCTGCCCCATACCCCGCCAAGGGTCCTCGCCCCCTTGACCCCATATCGGCGGGGCGAAACAATGCTTTTCAAACCAACAACACAGCCGCTTGAAAGTCCGCGAACATAGCGTTGTTTTTGATGGCGTTGTTTTTGATGGTGTTATTTTTAATGGTGTTATTTTTAATGATGTTATTTTTGATGGTGTTATTTCTATTTCGTCGGATCGTTGGCATTTTTTCGCTTTGCCCACTACAGGGATTCGCTGATGTTCAAGAAGAACGAACACCCCAAGCTCGCCTTCATGGGGTTCTTTTGGCTTTTTCTTGTGTGCTTCGTGGCGGTGTCTTGCCTTGGATCACCGCTTGAGGTGACGGGTTGGACCTGCCAACGTGCCGAAGAATGCGGAGAAAAAGACACCTATCGATGCCAAAAAGGACATTGCGAACGCCGTTGTGTGCAGCCCTCCGATTGCAACGGTGCGGCGACTTGCAGCGAAGGTTGGTGTTCTCCCAACTTCCTCGAACGCCCCGTCGCATCGCATGAATCGAACCACGAACAAGACGTTTCCGAAACCTTTGTCGATCAAAGCGAACCCATCTCCACCGATCAAAGCGAACCCACTCCCACCGATTCGGCAGAGTCTATCCGAACAGAGATGCTCGAACCTTCCGACCCGAACGAGGCTTCGGAGAAGATCACCGAGCCTATCCCAAGCGAACCGCCCCTCCAAGAGACCGATGCCTCAGTTCCTGAACCTACGATCGAACTGCCCGCAGAGATCCACAGCGAAACGATCGGCAGCTGCACCAAAGACAGCGATTGCCCCTCTCGAAGCATTTGCCTGCAATCGCGATGTTCTGCGTGCCAAAAGGACAGCGATTGCAGCGCCACTTATGGCGGGGGCTGTGTAGCAGGTTCCTGTGAGATCGCAGCGCGCCAACAAAACGGGGTGTGGAGTTGGCCGACGGTCGCGCCTGCGGTCGATTGTGCTGCGTATCGCTTTCCGCCTTCGGGTTATCGGGCCGCAACGCAAGATGGCATCTATCGCCTCCAACCGCCACAAGCGACGGCGTTCGAAGCTTATTGCGAGATGACCTACGCAGGCGGCGGATGGACGCTCTTGCTCAAAAGCGACGGAAGCAAGGACACTTTTCGCTATGATGCACCGCTGTGGGGACAAAGCACCCCCTACCCTGCCTCGCCTAACCCACAAAAAAACACCACAGAAGCCAAGCTCCAAAGCTACGCCACAACCCAGATCAAAGAGCTTCTCATCCAAATGGCCGACAACAACGGCCAACCGACTCGTTCGCTGATCGTGCGACACGAAGGGCCTTCTCTGCGAAGCATCCTCCAAAGTCCCGAAAATACGCCTTTTCAAACAAGGGCAGGGTACGCCAACTGGTTGGGATTGGTGCGTGGAGGCTCGCTGCAAGGCTACTGTCGACTGGAAGGGATCAATGTTGCACGAAACGCCACCGCGTCAAACGGCTACATCGCAAAACTCCGCCTCGGTATCCTCGCGAACAACGAAAACGATTGCGGAAGCATCGATTCCTTCGCAGGTATCGGCGCGATGTATGGGCAAAACGCATTTCCTGTATATGCAGGAAATGCCAACCTTTACGTCGGCCCAAACCAGCCCAACATCCAAAACCCCCGATGGACGTATATTTTAGGCCGAGAATTGCGCCAAACCAAGTCCTTGCGAATGCGCGACAACGCATACGAATACGACGATGGCACCCAAGCCCCAAGCTGCCAAGCCTATCACCTCCCACCCGCTGCCGCCTTCGACAACGGCGTGTATTGGATCAAACCTATCGGACAATCGGCCTTTCGCGCTTATTGCTGGATGGATACCCAAGGTGGCGGATGGACGTTGGCGCTCAAATCTCATGGAACAAGCTCGACTTTTGCCTATGATTCGGCCTTTTGGACAAATACCACCACACATAACCCCAACGCACCTGATCTCGACACTCAAGAAGCCAAGCTCGCTTCCTTCCATCAGATCGGCTTTTCGCAGATGTTTCTGTCGTGGCAACCCCTCAACGGCGCAAGCACATCGCGCCGCACGCTGCTTTTGCACAAAAGCGCCCCCTCTTTGCAGACGTTGTTTCAAGGAAACAATACTTCTTTTGATTATGCCCTTGGTTCGGAGGTTTGGAAGTCCTTTGCTGACGGAGCACAGCTGCAAGCGGTATGCGAACAAGAAGGCATCAATCTATCGAACGGCTCACCAGACGACGCCCAAGTGCGGGTGGGGATCTTTGCGGATGGAGCGAGCCGTTGCGTATCGCCGAATTCGCGCATCGGGATGGGAGCCGCAGGTCAAAGCTGCGGACAGCGCGGAGACATCACTGTGGGCGCTTCGTATGGCGGAACATGCACCAACGAAACGCCCCGCCATGCCGAGTTTTTTGGAGCGCTTTTGATACGTTAAAGTGAGTGGGAACGGGATCGTATTAATAACGATCGACGAGATAGAAATCGCGGCTGTTGGTTTGTCCGCTTTTGATCTCCACAGAGCTGAGGAAGCCCACGAGATCGCCGGGATCAGGCAAGAACCGATTTTCCGACCAGTTGTTGTTGTCGTCGATAAAGACGTACACGATCCACGTACCGGGGGGGATGGCAGGGACTTTGTAGGTGATCTCTTTTTTGGGATCCGAGAAATCGGTTTCAGGGAGTTTGTACCAATAAAAGGGGCGTTGTGTTTGGGGCGGTGGGAAAGCCGTTCCTGTGTAAAACAAGAAATAGATCGGTCCTTTGTCATCGCCCGTTCGTGTCGATCCACGACAGCGGGAAGCACCGCTGGCGTTGTCATCGCAGCGGCGGAGTGTTCCTTCGAGATCGACCTTTTGGATCATCTGACAGCTTGCAGTCGAAGGATCGCAGGCGTTTCCGCCCGTGCAATCGGCATCTTCGAGACAAGCAACACAGTTTCCAGTAAACTTTTGACAGCGCTTTCCTGCGGTAGAAGCAGAACAATGCGTGTCATCAAGACAAGCGACACACAGGTTGAGTGTCGGGTTGCAATGGGGATAGAGCGGATCTTTTTTGCAATCCTCGTTGGTGGCACAACGCGCACAGCTACACGCCATCCACTCGCACTTTCCGCCCGTACAGCCGCACGAGCGTTGGCCTTTGGTTCCGTTGGGGCAGGCGCAATCGAGCTTATCACCTTCTTTGCACGCACACTCACAGGTCCCCCACTCTGGAAATCCTCGAGCATCCGCAACGCAAGTGCGCTTTCCTTTGATCCCGATCGGACAGACGCAAAGTCCTTCTTCCGTATCGCCGAGCTTACACGGGGGAGCATCGCACTTGCAAAGCCCCCATGTTAGGTTCTCTTGGCACACGCGAACACTTGCAGCCGTATTGGGGCAAGTGCAGTTTTCGATATCTCCCTTGGCGCGGCACTTGTTGTTGACCACGCCGCATTGCTCGCAAACGCTCCATTTCGCGTCTTTACAAGTCTGTACGCCCTTTTCGAGATTTGCGCATTGACAGCTTTTAGTGTCGTTTTCACGGCAACCACCGACCGGACAATCACACGCGGAATATCCCTTGCCATCGGCATTACAGGTCTTGCTGCCTACCCCACCCGTTGTACAATCACAGCCTTCTTTGGCGTTGGGCGTACAGCTCGGGCAAGCACAAACGCCCCACTGATTGTTGCCGATACAGGCTTGTTGCCCTTTGCTTGTGGGGCCACAGTCGCACTCACGGGTCTGACCGAGCGTGCAAGAGTTGGGTTGCGTTTCGCACTTACAAGCGCTCCAAGCGAGACCATCGGTGTTGCAGGATTGTGTGCCCGTCTTGCTGTCGGTGCAAGTACATGTTTGGGTCTGAGAGGCCGTACAGACGGGTGTTTGGGGAGTGCCTTTGTCGCAAGCCACCAAGGCGACTCCCAAGAAAACAGAAAAAAACCCAAGCGCACGAAGGGATTGCCAGAGACGACAGAGAAAAAGACGAGTGATGCGTGAAAACATGATCAAAAAGCCTCCAAAGA
>CAUJFU010000489.1 GCA_963169055.1 Myxococcota bacterium | reverse complement strand
GCCAAGTGGCAAGGAACAAGCAAGGGCAGAGAACACCTTGGGGAAAAAAGCGTGCATAGACATAGCACAAAGAGAACAAAAAGCCAACTGCTTTCTCATACGGAGTAACGCAGCTGCCAAAAAAGGGCCGTGTTCGCGGTGTTTCAAGCGACAGATTCGTGGGAGTGGAAAACTCGCGATCTGTTCGTCTACACGGGGTCAAGGGAGCGGTGTTAAGGAGGCGGGGGAAGGCGAAGTCCCACCAAAACCATCGAGCGGAGCCAGTTTGATCAGGAGAAGAGAAAGAAACAGGTTCTTGACGGGGCGTTCGAATGCGGCGAATGTGGGGCGTTTGTGAGTGTGCAAGAAGTTAAAGCAAGCCGGAACACTTGCTGATCGGGCGAGGCGTTTGTTGGTTTGCGAGGCAAACATGGAGGGAGAAGAGTATGGGATTGCGAGATCGAGGAAGGGAGCAAACGCGCCCTGTATCCGTTGAGGCGGGGTTTTCACAACATGCTGCTTCGGTGATCTTTCGGATGGGTCAGACAGTCGTGCATTGTAGTGCGATGTCCGAAGAGAAGGCACCGCTTTTTGTGCCCGAAGGGACGGGGTGGGTGACTGCGGAGTACGCGATGTTACCGTCATCTTCACAGCAGCGCGTTCAACGCGCACGCAACGGCAAGATCGATGGTCGTTCGCAAGAGATCCAGCGATTGATTGGGCGTTCGGTACGCGCTGTTGTGGATACCAAGGCGTTGGGGCCGCGATCGATTTCTCTGGACTGCGACGTGTTGAATGCGGATGGAGGGACGCGTTGCGCTTCGATCTGTGGGTCGTACGTCGCGTTGGTTTTGGCGGTGCGCGCACTGGAGAAGCGTGGTGTGTTGGACAGTCGAAAGGTTTTGGTGGACGAAGTGGCGGCGGTGAGTGTGGGGATCGTGGACGGGCAAGCCGTGCTGGATTTGGCTTATGAACAAGACGTGCGTGCAGAAGTCGATATGAATTTGGTGATGACAGGGCGCGGTCAGATGGTTGAAGTGCAAGGAACAGGCGAGCGCAGCACGTTTTCGATGGAACAACTCCAGCAAATGATCAAACTGGGGCAAGCGGGGATCGAGCAGATATTGGATGTGATGAGGGCCTATATTCGGAGCGTTTCGTAAAAACAAGGGGATCGAGAGCGATGTCTGTTTCCCATCGTTTGTTGGTTTGTTCGCACAACCCGGGGAAGATCCGCGAGATCCGTGCGATCCTCTCCGATATTCCGATGAATGTGTTGACGGTTGAAGATTTCCCTGCGCTACCCGAACCGATCGAAGATGCGAAAACATTTGTGGAAAATGCTCGAATCAAGGCACGTTCAGCATACGAGCATACGGGTTGTTGGGCATTGGCCGATGATTCGGGGCTTGTGGTGCCTGCACTTGGAGGTGAACCGGGTGTGGATTCGGCCTATTATGCGGGGCATCATCCTGATCGTGTGCAACGCGAGCAAGCCAACCGAAACAAGTTGATCGCGGCCATCCAACACATCCCCACCGAACAAAGAAGCGCGTATTTCGTTTGTACGCTGGTCTTTCTTTGGGAAGGTGGCGAAGCCGTGTTTGAAGGTCGCTGTGAAGGAGTGATCATCCCCGAAGAACGGGGGTCTCATGGCTTCGGGTTTGATCCCTTGTTTTGGATCCCAGAACAAGAAAAAACACTCGCAGAACTCGAACCCATCGAGAAAAACCAACGCAGCCATCGTGCGCGAGCTTTGCAGGCATTTCGGACGTGGCTTTTGGCGTGGCTTCCCCAACAAATGCCCCTTGCTTGAGCGCTCTTGTGAAAAGGCTTGAAAATCTGCTTGCGTCTTGAACAAAAGCGTTGTATATACTCCGCTCTGTTCTGTGTGCTTGGCGGAAAGCCTTGTTTCGCCCGTTTGTTTTTTGTGGCTCAGGCAACGCATCGCTCCCAAAGAGCGTCTCTTTTCCAAGCGCCTGTAGCTCAGCTGGATAGAGCAACGGACTTCTAATCCGTAGGTCGCAGGTTCGACTCCTGCCAGGCGCGTCAATGCTCTTCCGAACCAAAACACACAAACAACCATGCCCTCTCTTTTGCGTCCGTAGCTCAGCTGGATAGAGCACCGGACTTCGAATCCGTAGGTCGCAGGTTCGAATCCTGCCGGGCGCGCAAAAGGGGTTTTTTGAAACAACGAAAAACCCCTTTGTTTCTTGCGATGGTGGCGGAATTGGTAGACGCACTGGACTTAGGATCCAGCGGTTTAACAACCGTGGGGGTTCGACTCCCCCCTATCGCACTCCCTTTCAGGCTACTGTGTTCTTCGTTTGCCTCCCCAACAAACAAAGCAGCCATCCCAAATTCAAAACCTTCGTCTATTCCCAACAGAAAGGTCGCCATGAAGATCGATATCCGAATCGAAGAGGTCAGCCCCGTCGAGCGCCAAGTCCATTTTGCGATCCCTGCGTCTGACGTGGACTCGGCCCTCAACGAGATCTTTCAAAAACTCTCGCGCAACGTTCGTCTCAAAGGCTTTCGCCCCGGAAAAGTCCCCCGTCAAGTCCTCGAACAACTTCCTCATTACCGCCAAGCCATCCAAGAAGAAGCACGAAAACGCTTGATCGAGAACTCCTTTGCGGAACTGATGAAGGACAAATCCCTCGATATCTTGAGCATCCCCGACTCGAACAGCGGCGAAGTCTTGCGTGGAAAAGAGTACGCTTTTACGGCCAAATTGGAGATCCGCCCACCCGTCGATCTTAGCAAGATCAACGACACAACGCTGCTCGTTGAAGAGGTCGAGTTTTCGGATACCGACGTGGAACGCGAACTCGAACGCGAACGCGAGCGGTTGTCTTCGTTGCGAGATATCGAGGATCGGGCTGCACAGTCGGGAGATATCCTGAAAGTCACATACCAATTCAAACAAGGCGACGAGACAAAGACGCGTGAGAATGTCCAAGTTCGGCTTGGCGCTTACTTGGGTGTTTTGCCAAAAGAAGCCGAAGATGCGCTTGTTGGGATGATTCCTGAGGAAGAAAAACACGTCGAGATCCCCGTCGAAGGCGAAGACACACAACACTTCGATCTCAAGCTGCTCTCGATCCAAGAACGAGTTCTTCCTGAGCTTGACAACGATCTCGCCGCAGATGCCGGCTATACCGACCTTGCGGATATGCGCGCCAAGATCCGCACTCGCCTTGAACAAGATGGGCAAGCGCGATGTAAAGATCGCGCCAAGTCCCGATTGCTCCAACAACTCGGCGAAGCCTGCGATATACAAGTTCCGCAACACTTCCTCAACAACCATCTCAACAACAAAGTGCGTGGGATGTTGGCGCAGTTTCGTATGTTTATGCAAGGCGATCGCCCGCTGTTTGATCCCGAAGTATTGCGCGAGACGCTCCGCCGTGGGGCCTTCCTTGAAGTCCGCAACAGCATCATCCTCCAACAAGCTGTTCGTGACTTTGCTGTGGAAGTCGAAGAACACGAGATCGACGCAGAATTGGCCGAAACCGCCAAACGCCAAAACCGCTCGGTGGCTTATCTCAAAAGTGCGCAATCGCCAGAAGATCTTGACGAACTCAAGCGCGAGATCCAAAGCCGAAAAGCCTTGGATCGACTTTTTGAAAAAGTCGCCCATCACATCGAGCGCCTATCTTCCGAAGCACTCCAACAACGTGTCGAATCGGAAAAGCAAGAAGAAGCCGAAGCTGAGAAAAAAGAGGCTGAAAAAGCCCGTGATGCGGCTTCTTCCGAGATGTCCGCTCCTGCGTGAAACGCTGCGATCTTGGGGGGACGTTGTGCGAGGGGAGGGTTTGCTTGTCTTTTCTCAAAAGATGGATATCTTCTTTCCACCTTGTTCGCCCGAATGCGCGAAACCAACGCTACGATCACCCGAAGGGTCCGATCCTACGTCGCGATCGATCGAATCGCCCAAGCCATGAGCGCAGCGCTCGTCCGAACGAAGCAGGCCGACAGATCGAGCGCTTAAACGGCCTACGTCAGCGCAGAGATCGCCTGAACAAATTAAGCCGATATCGCGGTCGTTGGCTCAACTCTAGCCGATATCGCAGTCGCTTGAATCGGCTTGAACCTTCGGCGATGGACAAGGGACACACGTCGCACCGCTCCACCAAAGACCCATCCAATCAAGGAAGGAAAACCCGATGCCATTGATTCCATTTGTCATCGAGCAAACCCACCGTGGCGAACGCTCTTATGATATCTATTCTCGTTTGCTCAAAGATCGCATCATCTTCTTGGGGACGCCGATCAACGACGACGTCGCCAACCTGATGATCGCACAGATGCTGTTTTTGGAGTCCGAAGATCCAGATAAAGATATCAATCTCTACATCAATTCCCCCGGTGGATCGGTCACGGCGGGCCTTGCGATCTATGACTGTATGCAGTACGTCAAACCCAAAGTCTCGACGCTTTGTCTTGGCCAAGCTGCTTCGATGGCCGCAGTGCTTTTGGCCGCAGGCGCAGCCAAAAAGCGCTACGCCCTACCCAACTCGCGCATCTTGATCCATCAGCCTCTTGGAGGTGTTTCTGGCCAAGCCTCCGAGATCGAGATCCACGCACGCGAGATCCTGCGCCTAAAAGATGCCTTGCATGAGATCCTTGCTCGTCACACCGGGCAAAAAATGGAAACCCTCATCCAACACACCGATCGAGATTACTTTATGAGCGCCGAAGAAGCTAAAAACTACGGCTCCTTGGGCATTATCGATCATGTGGTGGCGAGCAAAGATGACGCCATCAAAAAACAAGAAAGTTAACGCGCCATGGCAGCCCGTCGCAGCGGTGAAGATGACAACCTGTTTTGTTCGTTTTGTGGGAAAAGCCAACGCGAAGTGCGCAAGCTGATCGCTGGACCTTCGGTCTATATCTGTGATGAATGTATCGACCTTTGCAACGATATCATCACCGAACAGTCCGATGAACGCGAAGAGTTCGGCTCCACGCGCTTTTCTTTGCCCAAGCCCGCCCAAATCAAGGCCTTGCTCGATGAATATATCATCGGTCAAGAACGCGCCAAAAAGACCCTTGCTGTGGCCGTTCACAACCATTACAAACGCATCCACTCCGATCTGTCGACGGATGATGTCGAACTGCAAAAATCGAACATCTTGCTGCTCGGCCCCACAGGATGCGGCAAAACTTTGATGGCGCAAACCTTGGCCCGCATCCTCAAAGTGCCTTTCGCCATCGCCGACGCCACCACCCTCACCGAAGCAGGGTACGTCGGTGAAGACGTCGAAAATGTTCTCGTCAGCCTCCTACAATCCGCAGATTACGATATCGAGCAAGCCCAACGCGGGATCGTTTATATCGACGAGATCGACAAGATCAGTCGCAAAAGCGATTCGCCCTCCATCACCCGCGACGTCTCTGGCGAAGGCGTTCAACAAGCCCTGCTCAAGATCCTCGAAGGCACCGTTGCCAACGTCCCCCCCAAAGGAGGGCGCAAACACCCCCAACAAGACTTCCTCCAAGTCGATACCACCAACATCCTCTTTATCTGCGGAGGAGCCTTCACGGGCCTTGAAACCATCATTCAACGCCGTATGCAAGAGCGAGTGATCGGCTTTGGTGCTGATATTCCAACCCGCGTCCAAAAAGACACGGGCGATTGGCTCAAAGAGGTTCGCCCCGAAGATCTGATCGGCTATGGACTCATCCCCGAATTTGTCGGACGTCTGCCTGTGATCGCCACCCTCTCCGGCCTCGATCAAGAAACCTTGATCCGTATCCTCACTGAACCCAAAAATGCCCTAACTCGCCAATACCAACGGTTGTTTGAGTTGGATGGTATCGCCCTTCATTTTGATCCAGAAGCCCTCCAAACCGTCGCACGGCTGGCTCTCGAACGCAAGACAGGCGCACGAGGGCTGCGCTCCATTCTGGAACGCTCGATGCTCGATCTCATGTACGAACTTCCCTCCCAAAAAACCACCCGTGAACTTCGCATCGACTCCGCTTTGATCGAGCGAACGATCCACCCCCCCAAGCCCGCTCCCGAACCTTCCCGTCGCATCGCTTCTTAAACCCTCTGCATCGTCCCATCACATCGGCTATTCGGACGATGGATACGCCCCATCACATCGGCTGTTTGGGCGATGGACACCGCCCCATCACATCGGCGTTTCAGACGATCTGCGTTGTTTGTTTCGTCAACCGCTCCATCACAAACATTGATCGCGTATTCCGTTTTGTGCTAGAGCAAGGGCGCGAAAGTTCACCAAGGTGGGAGTTGCGCAGCGGGTAAAGAAGACGTGTTCGTAGGCCCCCAAGCGGCGGTGTTGTCTTTGTGAAAAAGGTCTGTTCGTTCCGCCAACACGGGGTCAAGGGGCCATCGGTCCCTTGTGGGGTTTGGGGCAACGCCCCACGAAAACAAGCCTCACAAAAACAAGCCTCACGAAAACAAGCCTCACGAAAACAAGCCCCACGAAAACAAATCCAAACGCGCAAGTCCACCCAGATCAAGATCCGCCATTTGGCGTGCTGAATAGAGGAGCAATTATGAAGTTATGCGTTATCGGGACAGGGTATGTGGGCCTTGTGGCAGGGGCCTGTTTTTCGGAGAGCGGTCGGCATGTGATCTGCGTCGATATCAACACGCAAAAGATCGAAAACCTTCGCAAAGGGATCATGCCGATCTATGAACCCGGTCTCGACGAGGTTGTGATCCGTAACCATCAAAAAGGAAACCTTGTTTTTTCAACCGATCTGGTGACTTCTGTTCAAGGCGTTGATGTGTGCTTTATTGCGGTTGGAACGCCACCTGCGCAGGATGGCTCGGCGGATCTCTCGCAAGTCTTTGCGGTTGCCGAGGCCGTACTCAAGGCCGCGACGGGTCGGTTGGTTTTGGTGGTCAAAAGCACCGTACCTGTAGGCACACAAGATCAATTGCGTGCGCACTGTGAGCATCATGCGCGTTTTCCCGTCGATTGGGTCAGCAACCCAGAGTTTTTGCGTGAGGGACTTGCGCTCAAAGATTTCTTGGAACCTGATCGCGTCGTGATCGGTTGCAATACAGACCGTGGTTCCGAGATGATGCGCGATCTCTATCGGCCCTTTGTGGAGGATGCCTCGCAGATCCTGACGATGGCTCCTCGCGATGCAGAGCTTTGCAAATACGCCTGTAATGCGATGCTTGCGACACGCATCTCTTTTATGAACGATCTCGCCAACCTTTGCGAACGCGTTGGAGCCAATATCGAGCAGATCCGTCGAGGCATGGGGACAGATCACCGTATCGGCCATCACTTCCTTTACGCGGGTGTTGGCTACGGCGGCTCGTGTTTTGTTGGGCAAGAAACGCTTCAGATCCGTTATCAAGGGCGCGTTGAGGTGCTGACCTTCGAGGAGCTTTTCGAGCGCTTTCAAACAACAGAAACGCAAGACGAACCAGACGAAACGCAAGAGGATGCTTTCAGTTTGTGTTCTCTTGCTCCGAACGGCTTGGAGGCCCTGTCTTGGGATCCTGAAAGGCAAAACTTTTCTTTTTCTCCTGTGATGGCACTCACCCGACGCGGCTACGAGGGGGAGATCGCTCACTTGCGTGCGAGCATGGGGACGCATATCGCGTGTACAGGCGATCATCCGTTCTATGTGCTCGACGAAGTCGGTGATGTGCAGGGGATCAAATTAGCGAATGAGTTGGACGCTCGTGATTGGTTGCCTTTTCATTTACCGACAGCCGAAACGCTACAAAACGACGAGATCAATTCTCTTTTTTGCTCCACGCCAAGCAGCCAGCCCACCGCGTCGGATTTACGCTTAAATAAGGGAAATCCGACGGCCCGTGTTCGTGTGAAAGAGGTGACAATGGAACCTTATAAAGGGCTGGTGTACTCGCTGGAAACTGCGTACCAAACCGTCGTCACAACGGGAGGGCTTGTGGCTCATAACTGTTTTCCAAAAGATACGCAGGCTTTGCTGCATGTGGCGCGGCAACATGATTACGATCTGCGGATCGTACAGGCGGTTGAGGACGTCAATGCGCACCAAAAGTCCGTCCCCTTCTTGAAACTCAAGCGGCTGCTTGGGGATCTGCGCAACAAAAAGATCGCTCTGTGGGGACTCGCTTTTAAGCCTGAGACGGATGATATGCGCGAAGCCCCTTCGATCGTCTTGATCCAACATCTGATCGAAGCAGGTGCTCGCGTTTCTGCATACGACCCAGTCGCCGAAGAAACCGCAGGCGCGGCATTCTGCGATGCGCTGCGTTCTGGAGCCTTGCGGCTTTGTGATGACGAATACCAAGCTCTCGATCAAGCCGACGCTCTCGTGCTGGTCACCGAATGGCTCGCTTTCCGCGATCCTGACTTTGAACAAGTTCGCCGATTGATGCGCCAACCCATCCTAATCGATGGCCGCAATATCTACCCTCCCGAAAAACTCAAAGCCCTCGGCTTTACTTACGAAGGCATCGGTCGCTCCTAACGGATCGCTGCTTCCGATCACCGCCTCCTCGATCCCTCGCTGAATCCCCCTCCGTCTTGCCTACGAAATGATGCCCCCCCAATATCCTATTTTAGAAAAGGCTCCTTTGCTTTGAAAGATAAGTCCCTTTTTTGAGAAGTAGTAATGCTATATTATTTATTTTTTATTTCGCTTCTATCAAAGATAAAGTATGATCACGTGTCATCCACGAAATCAAATATCGGGGCTTTTGGACGTGGGTTTGATCTTCTCTGATCGGCAAAAAAGAAAAGGCATGCTCTGTCGTCCCCCATATTCGGGTGAGAAGACGCGATCCATCTACAAAAAGATCCGCAAAAGACAGAGCGAGGGGGTATGGTCTTGCCCCAAGGATGGGGCTTTTCGTGGATACTTTACTTAACACCAACGATCTGAGGTGACTGATCAAGCGGGGGGGTGGGGAGGATCTGCGATCTTTTCTGCGATCACAAGATCGCGATCATCAGATCACGATCTTGTGATCGCGGCCTTGTTTGCGGGGTGTTATCAAGTGTTCCGTGATCTACATCACTAAAAGCGTTCGAGAAGGAGCGAACACCACAAAAGACAGCAGACAAAAAGAGAGCGATCTTGTTGGTTTGGTGGGGGTTGTGGAAGCAACTTGGGAAGGAAGGAGAGGAAAGAGTGAGCATTTGATTTGTATAATAAAATCAAGCTGTTGTGTTTTTGTATTGCGACGTGTTGGGGGCGATCGAAGGTTGGGTGAAGCGACTTTGCGGTCACTCGGGAGCTTTTGCATTCACTTTTTTTTGATTTTCTCTTGACGACAAGGCGAAAGGTTGTTTAGATACAAAACAGCGAGCGTAGCCCGCGTAGTGATGGGAACATTCACTGCCCTTCCAAAGAATCTGATGTAGCAAGGAGAATCTCTGATGAACAAGAAAGAACTGATCGGGAAAGTTGCTGACAAAACGGGTCTCTCCAAAAAAGATGTGGAAGCGTCTTTCACGCAAATCTTTGAAACCATCAAAGAAGCGTTGGGCCAAGAAATGAAGATTGCAATCAAGGGCTTTGGCACCTTTTCGGTGAAAAAACGCGCTGAGAAGAAAGGCCGTCACCCCAAAACTGGGGAAGAACTCTTGATCTCTGCTCGTTCGGTTCCTGCTTTCAGCGCAGGCTCTGATCTCAAAGAGGTGGTGGCCAACCCCAAAAAAGCAGGCGCAAAAGCCCCCGCAAAAGCTGAGAAGAAAGCCGCCCCCGCGAAAAAAGATGCTGCAAAGGCAGACAAGAAAGCCGCTCCTGCAAAAGCCGAGAAAAAAGCCGCTCCTGCAAAAGCAGAGAAAAAAGCCGCTCCTGCAAAGGCAGAGAAAAAAGCTGCTCCCGCAAAAGACAAAAAACCCAAGAAGTAAGCTCGACCTTTGTCACCAAAAGGTTGACAGCCCCAAGAACCTGTCTGCTCTTTTTGGTTCCCTTGCAAATCATCCCGCCTGTTTTCTCTTCGTTGCTCGCTTTTGCTTTTCCATACCCCCCGACACATCGCATGGTTTGTGGTCTCGTTTCTCTGGCAGAAGAGGCCGTACCACACGTTCACCGCGATGTTTGGCGATACATCGCGTGATCCGTGTGGGTTCACGCATCTTTTGTGGGGTGCTGTTTGCTTCTCTCTTGCGCCAACAAAAAGAGATCTCTATGATGCCGCGTGTTCTCTGCGTTTGCGATGCGCGTTTCTTGTGCCTTGGGCGAGATACCCGCAGCGGATCTCATCCCCCGACATCCAAACGACGCACGGGGCCATCTCCTCGAAGGAAGGCTCCAACCGCAAACGCCCGAACATCCGTGTGTTTTCAAGATGAAAGCGCACGGACATCCACACGCAATCACGCGCCACAGACACCGCTCTGAATTCGCACCGCGAGACAGAGACGGACCACAAAAGACCTTGGCATGGGCATCACCATGCCGAGCAACGGTTCGTAAAAGGTTCCTCTGTACCCCAAAAGAGACAGAAGGAGAACAACATGTACGGTCGTCACGGATTGATCGAAGAGAAAGAACAACAAAGCCTCGCTCTTCACTCACCCACCTCCCATTCTTCCGATGCTTTCGTCGCCTCCCCCCACCCCCCAAATGCACAAGCCGAGATGCGCTCTGAGATGCGCTCTGAGATACGAGCGGAGACGCGAGTTGGGCTGAAAACAAATGTGCAGTCTTCGGCGACACATTCGATCCCAACACTGCGGGTTTTGCACACGCCTTCGTCTCAACGGCGCTCGACTTCGCTGCGAGAAGGTGCTGCTTTGGCTCGGATGGAGGCACCCGAGGCCGAAGATCAGGGGGTCTTGCATGCGGAACACGCGCCTCAGACGGAGCGCCCGCTTTCCATACCGCGTCCTGCCGAGCCTGCGAAAAAGCCGCGAAAGATCACGGTGCGAACGTTGCGCGAGATGAAGCAGCGAGGCGAAAAGCTGACGATGCTGACCGCCTATGATGCGACCTTTGCGCGGCTGTTGGATGAGGCGGGCATCGAGATGTTGTTGGTGGGCGATTCGTTGGGGATGGTGGTACAGGGGCAGGAAAACACGTTGTCGGTGACGTTGGAGGAGATGATCTACCACACACGCTGCGTTGCGCGAGGAACCAAGCGGGCGATGGTGGTGGGAGATCTGCCGTTTATGAGCTATCAGATCTCGCCAGCGCAAGCTTTGGAAAGCGCGGGTCGTTTGGTGAAAGAAGGCGGTGCGCACGCGGTGAAGTTGGAGGGCGGAGAAGAAGTCGTCCCGCAGATCGCGGCATTGGTTCGCGCAGGGATCCCGGTGGTGGGGCATCTTGGGTTGACGCCCCAAAGTGTCCATGCGATGGGCGGTTTCGTGGTGCAGGGGCGTGCGCCCGAGCAAGCACAGGCGATCAAGCGTAGCGCGATCGCGTTGCAAGAGGCGGGGGTGTGTTCGATCGTGTTGGAGGGGATCCCTGCGGCGCTGGCTTCGGAGATTACGGCGTCTCTTTCGATTCCGACAATCGGGATCGGTGCGGGCGTTGAATGCGACGGACAGGTGTTGGTGATCTACGATCTCTTGGGGATGTCCCCTGATTTTAAGCCGCGCTTTGTCAAGCATTATGCTGATCTGTTTACCTCGATCTCCGAGGCCGTGCAGACTTATCGCGATGAGGTGAAACAGGCGGAGTTTCCGCGATCCGAGCACTCCTTCTTTTGATAGACAGAAGTGGCTTGTCGAAGGATCTCGGCGTGTTGTGGTGGAAAGGTTGTGGGTGATGGATTCGAGGGTTGTGCAAGAGATCGCAGAAGTTCGGTCGCAGGTTGCGGCGTGGCGTCGAGAAGGCAAGCGGATCGGTTTTGTCCCAACGATGGGCTACTTACACGAGGGGCATTTGTCTTTGATGCGGCAAGTGCTGGCTTGTTGTGATCGGCTAGTCGTGAGCATCTTTGTCAATCCCACACAGTTCGGTCCCACCGAAGATTTGAGCGCTTACCCGCGAGATCTGGCAGGAGATCTGGCGAAGATTCGGAGCGTGGGAGAGGCGTTGGTGTTTTTTCCTTCGGTCGAAGCGATGTATCCGCAAGGTGCGCAGACCTTTGTCGAAGTGATGGAAGTCACCCAACCGCTGTGTGGTGTGAGCCGTCCGATCCACTTTCGAGGCGTAGCTACGGTGGTTTGCAAGCTTTTTTTGATTGTTCAGCCCGATGTCGCGATCTTTGGAGAGAAAGATTTTCAACAACTGGTGACGATCCGACAGATGGTGCGGGATCTGCGATTTCCTGTGGAGGTGTTGGGTGGGTCGATCGTCCGAGAAGCCGATGGTTTGGCGATGTCCTCGCGGAACGCTTACCTTGATCCCGATCAGCGGATGGCTGCACGCGCCTTGAGTCGGGCGATTACGGAGGCGCGTTTGAGTTTTGCTGCGGGGGAACGCGATGTACGGCGCTTGCTTGGGGTTGCGCGTGCGATCCTCGAATCGACATCAGGGATCGAGATCGATTATGTGGAAGTGCGCGAACCTGTGGCATTGCGTGCCGTAGAGGGCGAGACCAAGCCCGAGGATCGGCTGTTTGTGGCAGTGTATCTTGGGCGCGCTCGCTTGATTGACAACGCGCCGCTTGGCGGGGCGTGCGGACTTCCCCCTGTTTCGGCTTAAATCTCGTTGGAGCGTTTCAGCTTACATCCCGTTGGGGGTTGAGCGTCCATCGAAATGGACTTGGATCGGACATCGTTGGAGCGCGAAGGCAAAGCGCGATGTGTTGGAGAGAAAAGATGGCCAAAGGCACGACCAAAGAACGCCTGATCGCGGAGAATCGGCGCGCACGGCACAATTATACCGTCGAAGATACCTTGGAGGTAGGGATTCAACTCACTGGGACGGAGGTCAAATCCCTACGGATGGGGCAGATCAACTTTACGGATGCGTATGCTTCTGTCGAAGACGGCGAGATGTGGCTCCACAATGTACACATCAAAGAATATCTCCAAGGCAATCGCTTTAACCACGATCCCGAACGCCCTCGCAAGCTTTTGTTGCACAAACGACAGATCCGCCGCCTCGCCCAAGAAGCTCGTCTCGAAGGGTACACGCTGATCCCGTTGCGTTTTTATTTCCAAGGCCCGTGGGTCAAAGTCGATCTCGGTCTTTGCAAAGGAAAGAAGCTACACGATCAACGCCAAGATATCGCAAAACGCGAAGCACAACGCCAGATCGAGCAAGCCCTCCAACGCCGACGATAGAACCAACCGCAACGTCCGATCTTTGTGCGTATCCCGATGCCTCAACGCTCAAATCAACAACATATCCGCTCGCTGCTCGTTGCCTCTGCACCCGTCGAGTCTCAAGCACCCACCGCCCCACCGAACAAACCCATAGAATGTCCGATTGCTGTGCGCGTTCATTCGCCCCGTCGATGCACAAGAATGGAACCCCGCACCACGTCGCCGCTCATTTGATCGAATCCGCCGTGAAGAGAGTAAAAACTTCGGACGCCGTTGCAATCGAGGTCTCCTTGGGCTTGGGCATGAAAGCAGGCTTGGCCTTTGACGAGCGCGCTGTTGGTGCAACTGAGTTCCGAAGCGTACAAGTAGCGGAAGAAATGAGCGCTTTCGATGGAAAAGCCGAGATCTCGCCAAGGCTCGTCCGACTCGTTCCATGTGGTCGAAGCCGCAGGATACTGGGCGCTACCGAGGCTGCAAGGCATCCCGGCAGGCTTGGCTGCAAAATCGCCTTCTTTTTGGCGGCTTTTGGCGGTGGAGGGAAAGTGTCGTTTTTTGAGTTCTTTCCCAAGGGGAGTGCGGATCGATCGCTCGTAATAGTTGCGAGAACCCGCAAACAGGCGACCTAGATTGACCACGGCCTCGGAACCCCTAGAGATTCGGCTATAATGGCGGCCCACAGGGATCGCGATCCCGAGCAACACACCGACGATCGCGATCGACAACACCACCTCGATCAGCCCGAACCCTCTCTGATGGTTCGGGTGATGAGCGCGAGGCGATCTCGATACTCTCGAAGGCTTCGGTGGTTTTGATGTGGGCGGGTGAAGGGGAGGAAACGAAAGACTCTTGGATTGGAAGGGACGTTTGAACATGGTGGGGAGCGCTCCTTTGCCTTGAAAACAAACCAACGTGCCTTTTCGCTTGACATCTTTGCGAGAGGCTGGTAAAAACCTGCCTCCCGAGTGTACCTTATTTGTGTTGCACAAGATCAACGTACGAAAAAAGAAAAAACACTCCCCAAACAAGCCCCGCTTGCGAGGGCGTGAGAAAAACAAGATCGGAGAAGCGAGAACATGGCCAACTGCAAGTCTGCCTTGAAACGATTGCGTCAAAACATCAAGCGCCGTGCGCGCAATCGCTACTGGAAATCCACCATGCGTACAGCTATCAAAAAAGTACGCAAATCCGTCAGTGAGCGCAATCTTGACGCCGCCAAGGGCAACCTGCAAGCCGCCGTCAAGATGATCGGCCACGTCGCCTCGAAAGGCGTCATCCACAAGAACACGGCTTCCCGCTACATCTCCCGCCTGATGAAGTTGGTTCATCAAGCCCAAGCCTAAGCCTGCCTCTTGATGCCCCCCGTGATCTCGACCTGCCTTGATCGCATCCCTTGATCGCTTTTGTTGCTCACGTTTGCTTCGCATACCTGTCCTTCTCACCTCTTCAAGACGGATCGAGATCGCGTACCAACGACACAGGGATCTCTGGGCTCGATAGCACGCCTTCGGTGTGATCGCGCAAGATCCACAAAACCAAGTATTCTTCGGCTGTGCGTCGTGGTCCTTCGAGGCCGTTTTTGAGCCGATAACGGGCTTGAAAGCGCCTTCGTTTGTAAGAGCGATACACTTCATGAGGATCTTGTTCCATCCCAAAGTAGTGGCTTTTGGTGGGTTTGGGCAGCGAAAGCATCTGCGACACTTCTTGCGAAGAGATCACGCGCATACCTTGGCTTTTCATGGTGTCGCGCAAGCGCAAGAGCTCTTCGTAGGTCAAGCCAAACAAAAACTCTTGAAAAGCAGCCGCTTCTTCTTCGGAGAGATCGCGATCCATAAAGTGTTCGAGGATCAGCGGATCACATTCGGCTTCGAGCAGTTGGAGCAGTTCGTCGGTGCCAAGCAAGGTGCCGTAGCGAACGCGGATATGGATGCGCGCATCCCAAAGCGAGCGGATGATGTGGAAAAATCCCGATAACTCTTCTTGGGCGGCGCAGGTATCCCACAACGCGATCAAATAACGCGCAGCATGGCGCTTGATCTCCCGATCAAGATGTTCGTCAAGGATCACATCCAACAACAACTGATACAACAGGTAAGTGTGGATGATGTTGCTCACTTCAAAAAACAACGCGCTGCGCAAGGTGTTGCGTTGTTCGGTGGGTGGAAGCCCATGCACCGACAACAACAAACCTTTGAGGTGTTGGGCTTTGGTGAGCATGTAGCTTTCGACAAGAACAGCCTTGCTCGGCATCCGTAGTTTGAGTTCGAGCGGATCGAGATAACACAACGTGTCGATCAAACTATCCGTATCGCGGTGATAGGGGCCGAGATCTTCTTGAGAACGCAACGAGGGATAGTCCCGCAACAGCAGGCTCAGACGCATCAGGCGCCCTTCACCTTGCAGCAGGATGGCGTAGGCTGCGGGATCTTCTTTGCACAGCATCTCCATCACGGCATCCACGACCTTTCGTTCGGAAGGCAAAAACGGGGCTGGATTGGAAGGCGAAGGGTGCAAGCTGTTGTGCATGGGCATCATGCCCTCTCTCTTGTGCGCGCAAAGTCCGATGCGCTCGGGAATAGGTGGCTTTTTCAAACGCGCCCTGCAACATACAATCTCGGACCGCCATACACAAGCCCAAAAAGGGCGCGTCAGGCCGATTGAAAAACAACACCTCACACAGGCCCAAAAAGGGCGCGTCAGGCCGATCGAAAAACAACACCTCACACAAACCCAAATCGGGCGCTTTGGGCGACCGCATACCGCCCCCAATCGGGCGCTTTGGGCGACCGCATACCGCAAGAGCGCACGTTGTGTCTATGCCTCAAACACAGATCGCGCTGCGTTGGGGATCACAAAGAGCAAAAGGAGAATCGACAAGTGACCGATACAACGGCAAATCAACCCGATCAATGGTCGCATCCGCTCACGACAGAAGATCGCGAAGAAACGATCGCGGCCTTGTTGCGGCGTTATGCACCCGCAACGCTGAGCTGGAATGCTGCGCGAGAATTGGTGTGGAGTGGCAAGGTCTATTTGGATGACGAACGCATGGACGATCCTGCATTGCGCCCGAAACGCGGGGATATTTTGTATGTACGCATGAGCACACCACGCCGCGTTTTGACTGGGGAACTCGATCCTGCGAGGCTTTTGTTTGTGGACGAACACTTGGTGGTGATCGACAAACCCACCGAACTGCTCTCGTATGCTTATGCCGAACAAGCGGGAGAACCGAGCGCAGAGATGTTGACGCGTGGTGCGTTGCAACATATCCGAAAAGGGCGCGCCAAAGACCCGTTGTTTCTTGTCCATCGCCTCGACAAAGACAGCAGCGGGGTGATGATCTTTGCCCGCAACCGAGAGATCAAAGACGCTCTCAAAGAGCAGTTTGTGAGCCATCAAGCCCAACGCGAATATCGTGCGATCGTCGCAGGACACCCCACGGATGGGACGATCCGCTCTTGGATCGCCGAAGATCGCGGGGATAGCTATCGTGGTTCTGTGCCTGAGATCGAGGCCGTACGACGCGATGCCAAAGAAGCGATCACGCACGTCACTTGTTTGGAGCGCTTTGCACACGCGACCTTGATCGCTTGTCGCCTTGAGACGGGCCGTACCCATCAGATCCGTATCCATCTCAGCGAAGCGGGATGCCCCTTGCTTGGTGACAAGGTTTACGCCAAAGCCTGCCGTATCCGTGGAAAGCTGCCCAGTTTCCCGATCCCCGAATCCAAGCGCCTTGCCCTTCATGCCCTTCGCTTGCGCTTTATGCACCCTGTGACCCAACAAGTCATCGAGATCGAGGCTCCATTTCCGCCTGATCTGACGGCCTTGTTGCAACAATTGCGTAAAGCCGAGACGCGTGCATAGGTGCTTGACGTCGCTGTGGGGCTTGCGCATCATAACGCCTTGCCATGCGCTGTATGCCCACAGGAGCTCGCCATGCATCATCCCTCAAATGAACCCTTTCAAGTCCTTTCTGTCGAGGACTTTTTGAGCCTTTCCGCTCGCATCAATTATCTGCTCGCCGCAAAAGACCCCTCGATCGAAGCGTTGATGGGCCGTTTGGTGGCGCGCCGCCGCTTGCAAGGCTCGATGGAAGCGCTCTCTTCAGGCATCTCTTTTTTGTTGCGCGCCTATCGCAATCGTCTTCGCCGCTTGGGTCCGCTCGCTGTCTTGCATCCCCTCCGAGCCTCGCACCTTCTTGTCTTGGCTTCTGAAAATCCCACGGTCCTTGATACCCTGACCGCTTTCTTGCACGACTACTACGAGGATATCTTCACCCCCGAGATGGACAGCGAACAACGCCAAGAACTCGAATGGCGCTATGAGATGCTCCAACAACAACTCAGCGAAGAAGAACGCTGGTTTCTCGATGAGCGCATCAAGTGGCTGACCAAACGACCCGAAGAACAATACCACGAATATCTTGGGCGCCTCTTGATGCAGGCCCGCCATACCCCCGAGCTGATCTGGGTAAAACTCGCCGATCGGCTCGACAATACCTACGATCTCCGCGTGGTTGACGAAGGAAACGACGAATACTTCCGACTGATCTTCGATGTCCTGTTCTTGCGAAAAGCCGATCGCCGTCAAACTCCCACCACCCCTCCAGTTCCCGGTCAAATGGACGAAGCCCACCGACTTTATCAGATGTTCAAAAATGCCGTCTTCTTGACCCTTGTGCGCAATTACTCCCTTGACTCCGAAACTTTGACCGCACGACGCCTCTTCGATGCCCTTGCTTCCGCGAGTATCCAAGAATCAGGACGCATCCTCAGCCAGATCCTCAGCTACCAACTTGTTGATCCGATCAAGCAACGCCATCTGTTGATGGATGCGATGGAATACTGTTACGGCGGGGGCATCAATCGCATCACCTCGTCACAACGCGGTCACAAGCTCGACGGCTTGTTCAAGGATCGCTTCGATCATCCCGACAGCAAGACCCGCAAAGCCATGCTCAAAAAAATGCAAGACGATAAAGAACTGATGATCGAAGCCGCTCTTGCCTTTCTCACCATCTTTGAAAGCTTCCTCAATTCCTCCCACTATCACGTCAGCGGCGTCAAAGCCTCTGGCCTCGATATCGAAGACACGATGGTCTGAGTTCGACCGAGAACCCGTCTCAAGGTCTTTTGATCTGGATATCGTCGCAAGAGACCCATGTCACGCCGCGTGCGCATTGGCAGGTGCGGATCTGTTTGTTGAGCCAATCGATGCGGATGTATTGGGGGAAAAGTTTTTGGAAAGCCGTAAAGCGTTCTTCGGCTTGGAGCCATCGTTGTTTTTGCAGGAGAGCGCCTGCTGTTTGGAGAAGTTCTTGCCCTTGTTTGCAGAGCTTTTCGAGGCGGTGGATCTCCTTGCGCCAATGTTTGAGCAGGGCGGGGGAATAGAGCGCCGCAAGAAAAGTGGAGTGTTGTTGGAGGAGACCGCGAAGGCGAGCGGCTTCTTGGGAAAAGGTGCGAAAAGCGCCTTCGTCGCGGTGGCGGAGCAGTTGCTTGTGGCTTTTCCACATCGCATCGATGACGTCGGGGAGTGTGGCGTAGGCGTTGAGTCGCGGAAAGAAGCGAGGGCGATCTTTGAAGGGGTCGGTGTCTGCGCGTTTCCATTGTTTGCGAAATGATGAGTAGAGCGCGATCGAGTCGTTGGCGGAGAGTTTGTGTAAAGCTTCGCGCATCTGTTGACGCAGCGCGATAAGTTTGCTGAGTTGGGAGAGTTGTTCGCGCCGTTGTTGAAGTTGTGCGCTGTCGGTGTATGGGTTGGGGGCTTGCTCTTTCCAAGCCAAGGCACCGTGCTTTTCGAGCTTGCTTTGGTGAGTGTGCCACTCGCGCAACAAGGCATCCGCGATCCGAGGCGCTTTGTGGACAAGTTCGTCGAGATGTGCGGCGAGTTTTGGATGTTGGAAGCCGAGTATCGGCGTTTTGCGGAACTCTCGAAGAAGCATGGCTTGGGCGGCTTGATGCTTTTTTGATTTGGGCAACATCGCGAAGGTTTTTTGGAATGCCTTGGCGAGGGCGTTTTCGCGGTTTTCAAGGCTTTTTCGGAGATCCTTGATGCCTTGTTGGATGCGTTCGTATTCTTGGGGAGTCAACGTCATCTTGTCGGATGTGCGGTTGTAAAGGGTGAGCGCATGGTAGGGCAAGAGGGGGGCGAGTTGTTGAGCGACTTGTGTGTGGATGGAGGGGGCGGTGGGGAGGATGGCTTGGATCTTCGCGTAAGTCTCCTTCATGGCGGCGAGTTTTTTGGCGCGAGCGTGGCGTTTGAATTGGATCATCAAGTGCTCGACTTCGGCCATGCGGTTTTTGAAGTCGCGCTCCATCTGGGGCAAGACTTCTTCGCGGACTCGGGCGCGTTCTTTGGCATCTTCGGCATCTTCGCTGTCGGGGGCTTGCAGATAGAGCTGATAATACCGCATCGCAGCGTCATTTTTGTTGTCCCGAACCATCGCCAACCCGATGCCTCGAAATAACTTGCCTTGTTGTTTGGGATCGAGGCGTTTGTCATCAAGCGCACGTTTCCAGAGCGCCACAGCTTTTTGGTAATTTTTCTGACGGAAAGCATCGCCCGCCTCGGCAAGTAGGCCATCAAGAAAAGAGCGGCGAGGTGGCGGTGGTGTGATCGGGCGCGAAACAACGGGCGTTTCCGTGGGCGTTATGGTGGGGCGAAATTGGCCCCATCCAAACCAACCGCTCGCCACCAACACCAGCACAGCAAAGCCCAAAAATACAGTTTGACGACGGCGCTTTTGAGGGAGGTCGATGCGTTGGGTGTCGTGTTCGTGGGCTGCGTGGGAAGGGGAGGCCGTCGTCTCGTTTTCTTCCGGGAAAGAGGGGGGAGTGTGCGAAGATGGGCTTGCGAAGGGGCTTTGGGGCGTGTGTGCGGAGATATCGCGTTGTGCTGCGTGGGCTTTGGGGCGGAGGTCGTTGGTGGAAGTGTCCTCAAAGGCCATCGTCGAAGCGCGCTCAAGGGGTTCTTCGAGAAAGCCCGTAGGAAGGGCTTGTCGGGGTGCGGGGGTGGCCTTGGGGGTGGAAGGGGGGGGTTGAAACGCAGGCGAAGGGGTGGGCAAAGGTTGGGCAAGGCTGATGGGGGGAGGGGTGAGCAAGTCAGCGGAGGATGGCAATGGGAAGGGTTCAGGGATGCGGATGGGAGGGATCGACTTTGTTCCTTGGAGGGGGTCTTGAAAGCGTTTCCCTGCTTTTTCGAGTTCAGCCCAGAGGTCTTCCATGGTTTGCGGGCGTGCCGCAGGATCTTTGAGCAGGATGCGTGCGACGAGTTTTTCGAGCAGAGAGCCTTTGAGTTCGGGGCGAAAGTGGCCGATCTTGGCGGGTTCTTCGCTGGCGATGGCGTAAAGGAATTCGAGTAAGTTTTCGCGTTCGATCGGGAGTTTGCCTGTGAGGACTTGGTATAAAATCACGCCGATGGCGTAGATATCGGCGCTTTGGGCGTTGGGAAGGTCTTTTTGGGCGATCATCTGTTCCGGCGCGAGATAGGCCGGCGTACCCATGATCGTGCCTGTGCGGGTGAGTTGGTGGTCGACTTTTTGTTGTTTGGCGATCCCAAAGTCGAGGATCTTGGCGCGTGGGTGGGGTTGGTGGGGCAGTAAAAAGATATTGGAGGGTTTGAGATCGCGGTGGATAATGCCTGCTTTGTGGGTGGCTGCGAGGCCGGCGCAGACTTGTTCAAAGACCCCTAAAATCCAATCGATCGGCATGGGGAATTGAGGGGCGATCTCGCCCATCTCTTGGCCTTCGAGGTATTCCAAGACCATGTAATAGCCGACCTGCGGGGCTTCTTCAAAGTCGTAGACTTGGATGATGTTGGGGTGTTGGAGCTTGTTGGTGGCGAGCGCTTCGCGTCGAAAGCGTTCGAGGACGTCTTTGTTTTGGAGCATCTCGGGGCGCATCACTTTGACGGCCCCTTTGCGCTCAAGCAGCGGATGATAGCCCAAGTACACAATCGACATCCCCCCTTCGCCCAACTGGCGCAGAAGATGCCACTTGCCCAACTTTTGATTCAATAACGAAGCGCCGCTCGGAGAGGCTGCTGCATACTCAGACATCGTCGTGTTCTCTACATTTTTTCAAAATACAAACTTGCCGCGAAACGCCCCCACTCTAGCAGCCAACCCTACGAAGATCAAGCCAAGCCCTCGCCAAGCCCCAACCACCAAGCCGAACCCGCGATCGCAAAGCGCAGCGTGGTTGTGGGGCCGCAGTGGGATCGTTTTTGTGAGGTGTTAGCGCAGTTGCAAGATCAGGTGCAAAAGAGCGTGAGTGTCGAGCGTATTGGCGGGAAGAAGGCGGGAGGGTGTTGCATCGGGAGGGAGTGAAAAGGCCGCAGCAAGGGCGCCATCGGAAAGTGATTGTGTGGGAACAAGCGGGCGCAGAGAGTCCGTATCAAGCGGCGTTTGGCGAAAGAGAAAGAAGGCCATCGTTTCGAGAACAAAGGGGTAAACTCGCCAACCTGCGCGGGTTTGTGTGCGATGGATTGACCAAAAGGGTTTGTATTCGATGGGGTTGAGGACAGCCGCTTCGGTGACAAGAACACTTTGATGGTGTGTCACACGCCGAAGCATCCGATAAAAATGGACGGTGTAGAGCTTGGATAGACCGATATTTGTGGGAACGGGTAGATCGATAATCACGACATCAAAAGGGCGGATGTTCGGGCGTTGGATGTAAAGCGAAGCGTCCATATTGTAGAGCGTCAAGCGCGGATCGCGTAGGGCGTCTTCGTTGAGTTGGCGCATGAGCGGGTGGTTTCGTGCAAAGCGAGTCATCGCTGGATCGAGATCGACCATCACGATCTCACGGACTTCTTTGTAGCGGCAGATCTCGCGCAGGGCGAGCGCATCGCCACCGCCCAAGATCAGGATGCGTTGGCGCTTGGGAGCCGCTGCCATCGCTGGATGCACCAGAGCCTCGTGATAACGCCGTTCGCTGTCGCTGCTAAACTGATGCTCTCCATTCAGATAAAGTCGGTAGATAGGGCCTCTTTTGCCTTGTTCTTTGACAAAGCGAAGATGTTGGTAAGGGGTATGTTCGAGATGAACGAGCTTTTGTTGGGTGGCCGATTCACGGGCACGTTCGATCCAGCCTGCCGAGTAAAAGAAGCCGATCCCCAATAGCAGCGCTGTAAAGATCGTTCCAAACCACAGTCGCCCTAGGTTTTTTCCTAGATCGCTGCGAAAACTCCAGAGATTGACGCTCGCCACGCCGAGATTCACCAAGCCGATAAAGAACGAAGTTCGCGCAAAACCAAGCTCGGGCAACAACACCAACGGAAACAACAGCGAGCCAAACAACGCGCCGATGTAATCAAAGGAAAGCACGTTCGCAAGGGCTTTTTTGAGACCGCCATAACGCTCGACGATCCGCGTCACCAAAGGGATCTCGAAACCAATCAAGCATCCAATCAAGATGATCAGGGCAAACATCACCCACGAATACAGCCGCGTGTAGATGTGGGCCATCGCCAACAAAAGCACCGTGGGACCGCCCACCAAGGCCAACAAGATCTCGACTTCCACAAAACGCGCTTCGAGATCGCGCTCAAAGCGCTGCGTCAACCAAGAACCCACACCCATCGAACTCATAAACAAACCGATGGTGAGCGAGAATTGTGTGATGCTGTCGCCAAGCAGATACGAAGAATAGCCGCCGATCAAAAGCTCGTAGATTACGCCATTGGTGGCAATCAACATAATGGAAAACAGCAAGACGCGGCTTTTCTGTCGCCCTGCGAGGTACTGTGGCGAGACATCGGATGGTTGAGGTGATGGCGAGACATCAGATGTTTGAGGTGATGGCGAGACATCGGGTGTTTGAGAGGGGGGCGATACATCGGGTGTTTGAGAGGGTGGCGACGCCAAAGGCGCGGACACTTCGGGAGAGGCCTTGGTGCCGTGGGCTTTTTGCGTTGTGGCTGGAGTATCGGGGCGGTTGGAAGACATGACGTTGTCCTACATCGATTGGCGAAAGGGGAGGAGAGTCTTGCGGGGAGCGGAGGGCTGTTTTTCCCCGTTGTTTGGACGTTGTTGATGTGGTTGAATTGGCGGAACCGCCTTGTGGTTTATGGGCCGTGAGGAGGGCGATACAGCGGGCAGCATCGAAGGCAGCATCGAAGGCGGCACAGCGGGCGGCATCGAAGGCGATACAGAGGGCGGGGTGCATTCGGGCAAGGGTGCGCGGCGGGGATCAAAGAGGCGAGGAAATGTGATCATTCCGGGCCATCGGGCTTGTCGGAACGATCGCAAACCCGCAGGGATGCGAACGAGGCGGGGGGAAGGGCGCTTTGTCGAGGCCCACCAAAAAGACCATGTGATATCCATGCCCGAGGCCCGATAGGGCTGTGTAAAAAAGCCAGCCCAGCGCAGAGCATGACCAACACAAGCGATATCATCGGGGTCTTCCCAGTTTCCTGCGGCGACGATGAGCGGGCCTTGCAGTTGCAGGTGGCGGCGCAAGATGCGAAAAACGCTCGGTTGATACAACCACCGATCGCTCCGATGGGCGGGCGGATCGACGGCTTGGAGGATCGCTGCGTACTCTTTTGGTGCGGCGCGTTCAAGCGCAACAACAAGCGCTGCGGGGGTTGGTTGGATGTGAACGAAAACACGCGGATCTCGGAAAGCATCTTGATGAAAGCGCCGAGTGATCGGGTGATTCGCAAAGAACGCAAGGCGAGCCGCCCGCACGCTCCACAGATCCACCCTCACGACCGCTGGCGAAGAAAGAAGCTCACGCAACAATATCCCGTCTTCTCCGCCCACAAGCATGATCCGCGCAGGGCCTCGGATATCCTCGAACCACGGGGCGATCATCGCTTCCGCCATCCGATGCTGATCTGCGGACAACACTTCTCCGCCCGGACCCACCATCCGAAACAAAGGCACTCGTCGATCACGCTCCAGATAGAACGAACGACCGTCGATCACGCGGTGCTCCACAGGCCACGTCCCCGCGATGCTAAGGAACACCCCGCTACTCCAAGGCATCAGCCCACACGCCAGAGCGGGAAAAAAGCAACTGTACGCCAGAAGCATCGAGGGGCATGCGCGCCACAACCAAAACCACAACGTCACTCCCAACGCTGCCGCCGTAGGCAAGACACCAAAGTACGGTAGGATCGCCAAGATCGTCGCCAAGAGCAGGATGTCTCCCAACAACGTCCCCAACGCAACACGTTCTTCCTTGCGCAGATCGATCTGCACCAACGCACGAAATGGCATCGCAAAGGCCCATCCCGCCGAACCGATCAACACTACACTTGCGCCATCAAGCCACCACCGCCCGATCCATTCGCGACGCAACACCTCGTGCAACCACGGCGGACTTGATAACACAGCCAACAACACCACCCAAACACCCCGATGAATCGGTCGTTTCCATCCCCATCCCATCCCCACAAACAAACCCACCAACACCCAAAACGCTGCACCGCGCCCCGGGATTGTACCCCAACCCCACGTATAGCGCTGCACTTGGAACAAGTACGCCCCCAACAAACAACCCAAACCGATCACCAAACTGCGTTCAGGGCGCAAGCCCATACGGATCGCGTTCATTCTACAGACCCAAGCAGCGAGTTTTTCAGCAGATAGCGCAACAAGATGTGCGTGTCGATCCGATTGATCCGCGTCTCGACGTGTTCGATATCTTTGGGAAACCACAACATCGCAGGCAGAAAATGATCGTGCAAAAAGCGCGTCGGCACCGTGAATTGGAGCGTTTGCAAGCCGACAGGTTCATCGGCGGCCAACACAAAACTCGTATGCAGGCCAAAGCTTGGGATCCAAGCATGATAGGCTTGCGTGTGAAAGCCCGCTGCATGGATGGTGTTGTAGATGCACCAAAAGGCACGACGATAGCCCGGAGCCACCGTCGTGGATTGCACCGCCATCGCTCCACCCCGAACCAGTAAACGCCGAAGCATCCGATAAAATTCGATGCTGTACAACTTGGACAGCGAGATATTGGTGGCGTCGGGTAGATCCGAGAGGATGATATCAAACGGCGTGTTGGCTTGTTCAACGTATTTCCAAGCGTCTTCGTTGCGGATCTCCAGCGTCGGATGGCTTTGTTGTTTGCGGATGTGCAGCGAACAGGTCGCAGATTCGGGCTTTTTGTGGGCGGGGATTGGTGGGCAAGAAGCTTCGGGGCGTTCGATGCGTTGTTGATAGAGCCGCTTGGGGCGGGCTGTACCGCAGATGGCTTCGTAGAGGCAGTAGGTTCGCGGCTTGGGCGGGATCATTGAGTCTTCGTTGAGGCGGCGCATCACAGGATGCGTTGCACCAAAACGAGTCATCGCGGGATCGAGATCGACCATCACAACATGCGCAACATCCGCATAACGCCACAACTCGCGCAACACGAGGCCATCCCCGCCTCCCAAGATCAAGATCCGCTTGTGCTGTTTGGCCCGGTGCATCGCAAGATGCACCAACGACTCGTGATAGCGGTGTTCGTCTTGGCTGCTGAATTGCGCAAACCGATTCAGGCTCAAAAAATGTTCTTTTCCATAACGAAAAAAGCGGATCTCTTGGTAGCGTGAGCGTTCGATATGGATCTTCTCGACACCTTTCATCCCACGCATCGACAAATGCTCAAGGATCCGTTCTGTGCGATCCCACGAGAGAGCGATACCACCCAACAAAAGCAACGTCGCCCACCAAAGGCCCCGTTCCCATCGCAGAATCCGCCAAAAAGCGATCCCAAGCAACGATAGCCCAATCAAGGCCACCAAAGCCACCGCCAGCGCGCCATTTGCAAATCCCAAGGTCGGCAACAGCCACCACGGAAACCACAACGAACCCGCCAACGCCCCAAGGTAGTCCATAAACAACACGCTCGCCAACAAGCGCGGCAGCGGTAGATCGCTCTCCACGATCCGCACCGCCAACGGCAGCATAAAGCCGATATGCCCCCCCATCCATACCGTCCATCCATGCGACATCAACGAAAAGCTGGTCGTGAATTGATCCGATAACCCCAAAAACAAGATCGTCGCCGCGCTGCTCGCTGCAAAACTCCATTGCACCCACGCCATCCGCTCGACCAAACGATCCTCAAAGCGCTGGGTCAAAAAACTGCCCACCCCCATCGCACTCATAAACAAGCCGATCGTCAGCGAAAATTGATAGATGCTATCGCCTTGTAGATGGGATGCGTACCCCGCGATCATCAACTCCATCACGATGCCGCAACCCACCAACACAAACACCGCAGCCAACAACAACCGCGCTCGCCAACGCTCTTGCGGGATCTGTTCTCCTACCAACGCCTTCCTCCCGATTCCATCTTGCCCGTGTACGCTTGCTTTCCGAGCTATTACACCAAAAGGGAACGGCACGGTTTATAGCACGAATCTTCCCAAATACAACCCCGCCCGTTGCTTGTGATCTGCCCAAACACAACCCCGCTCGTTGCTTGTGATCTGTCCGAATACAACCCCGCTCGTCGCTGGTGATCTGTCCGAACACAGCCCCGCTCGTTGCTTGCGAGTGCCTGTCTTTTGGACACTTCCGTGTTTGTGATCTGGACGATTCGATCTGTCCCATCCCTTGGCGATCTTGGCGATCTCCTTTCTGCACAAGGCGATGTCCTTGTTTGCGGCCCTCGGCACATGCCTTGCCACAAGGCCCTCCCAACGACGAAACAACAGCGTTCAAACACTTCCGAAAGAAGGCGCTTTCCAGCGATTCGTCATTCCCCCAAACCCAAAGATTCCAAACCAAATCAAACAAGGAGAACAAACCATGAAACGACAAACCCTCGCACTCTTCGCAAGTTCCGCTCTTAGCCTTTTGATCGCCTGTGGCGTACCCAACAATTATGGGGGCGGTGGGAACGGTGGGATCGGTGGGACCAACCGCCAAGGCCGACCCAACGGTGAAAGCTGCACCAACCATAACGATTGCCAAAGCCTTTATTGTGCAACTCTCCAAGGAGGCGGCGGACTGTGCGCCAAAAACCCCAACCCCACCCCGGGCGGCTCCGGTGGATTGGGCCTCCCCAACCCCAACCCGGGAGGAACCAACCCCACCCCCAACCCCAGCGGAGCCAAATGCAATCAAGCCGATATCGACGACATGCTCGACGTCTGCCATTCCTCATGTAGCGCCAACACGAAAACTCAAGAAGAATACAGCGCGTGCTTTCTTAGCTGCCTTGACAAGACGCTCAAATCACCCGGTTGCAGCCCATGTGTCGGCCAGTTTTATGGTTGTGTAAACAAAAACAAATGCAGCGGTACCCTTTCGGCTTCGGGCAGTTGTTGCGGCCAAGAATACGCTGCTTGCTTTGGCAATCTCAAGCTCGAAGTGTCTCACGATCAGCGGAAGTATTGCACCGAAGGGAGCGCTTGTTCTTCGGGGGTCTGCATGATGGCGGCGAGCCGTAGCGGTTATTGCTCGAAAAAATGCGCATCGGATCAAGACTGCAAGCTTGGGATGAAATGCGCCTATTATGCGGCGATGAGCCAAAATGTTTGTTTGCAACCCAATAGCTGTGGACGTGCGGAGATCGATACGCTGCTCAAGTGCCTCCAACCGTGCGGCTCAGATCAAAACTGCCAAGGTGCTTGTTTTCAGTCGCTTTCCTCTACCTGTACACAGTGCATGACTACATGGGCGCAATGTGCAAAGGCCCAGAGTTGCGATGGCAACCAAAAAGGTTGTTGCGACAACGAACGCTATCGTTGTTCGGGCGAATGATTCTGGGCGGATTCTGTTGGGGGATGGTTTGGTGGGGTGTGAGGCGGGATGGGGCTTGCCAAGGCGAAATAGACGGAATGATGCAAAAAGCCACTTGATGCGAATGGTCGTCTGTCTCCAACGCATCGGACTGATCGCCCTTGACAACATCCATCGTCTTTTTTGGGCGGATCTCGTGTTAGTTTCCGCTCAGTACAGCACAAACACCAGCCTTGCATTCGTACTTGGTGGTGGGACAAGGCGCACACAGCGGGAGTTGACCGCATCCTTTTTGGCGAGCGCTGTATTCTTTCTGATAACGGTCGATCTCTGTTTTGGCGATGGCGTCGCCGTCACAGCCACACCCGCAAACAGGTCCGACGTAAACTGCCGCGCAATCTTCTTTGGCTGTACAGGTCTTGCTGTATCCTGCCGTTGTCATCGGCGAAGGCGTACACGCCGCCCACAACAAAGCTCCCACACACAACACACACAACGATATCCGTTTCATCGACAACTCTCCTTTTGCACCGATCACAAGCCGCTTCTTTTGGGTGTGTCTTTTCTTGTCGAAGAAGGCAAGTGTTGTTGACTTGTTCGGGGCGTCGGCCTTAGACTTGGCGGTTGGTTCGTCATGAAACCGCTCTGCGCGTTGTAGCGCATCTTCATCAGGGTTCTATTTGCTTCGAGAGGAGGTTGTATGGTTTGTCGTCACGGTCATGGTCACGATCCGATCCAGTGCATCATCCCCCCCTACATGGTCGACGCAATCAAAGCATCGGGAGATACCGAGTTGATCGCTTCTGTAGAAGAATTGGCGAAGATCTCCGAAGAGGTGCGCATCGAACGCGACAGCACCACGTTGGCTTTGGCGATGGCTTTTTTTTCCGCAGAATTGGACGTTCAGGCGGAGGGTTTGCAACGCAAGGTCTACAATGCCGAATACTCGACAGAGCTTCAAAAAGCCCTTGCTCGGGGCGAAGGCGATCCAGCCCATGCAGATGCCGCTGTCAACGAAGCCTACGATGGAGCGGGGGACACTTACCAACTTTTGAAAGAAGTGTATGGGCGCGATTCTCTCGATGGCAAGGGCATGCCGCTGATCTCAAGTGTGCATGTGCGCCGCAACTTTAACAACGCCTTTTGGAACGGCAAGCAGATGGCGTATGGCGATGGCGACGGCAAGATCTTTACGCGCTTCACGCAAGCCTTGACGGTGATCGGCCACGAACTTTCCCACGGTATGGTCCAATTTTCGGGCGGATTGAACTATGTTTATCAATCGGGCGCGCTCAACGAGCATCTGGCCGATGTATTCGGTTGTTTGACCGAACAATTCAAGAAAAAGCAAACCGCAGCACAAGCCCATTGGTTGGTGGGAAAAGAGATATTGGCTCCGAACATCAAAGGCCAAGCGCTGCGTTCGATGAAAGCGCCCGGGGAGGCTTACAACGACCCGCTGCTTGGGAAAGATCCGCAGCCCGGCCACATGAGCCATTTTGTCAAGACCAGCCGTGACAATGGCGGCGTTCACATCAACTCGGGCATCCCCAACCGCGCCTTCTATCTTGCGGCGACTCAGATCGGCGGCCATGCGTGGGAAAAAGCAGGCAAGATCTGGTACGAAACTTTGCAGCGCCTTCAAAATCCCGACGCAACATTCTTGAAGTTCGCGCAGCTCAGTCTCGAAGCCGCAAGCTCTCTTTATGGAGCCGATAGCAGCGAGCGCAAGGCTGTTTTGGATGCGTGGGTCTCTGTGGGGCTGCTCAACAAAGATGGCTCCCCCACCGATGCTGCCAACGATATCAACAACAACCCACCCGCTGGACTGCCCACCGCTGCGGAGGCAAACACGCCCGGCACAACTCCCCCAGAGACGGGCTTTTGGGCAGGTGTGAAGCGCTTGTTTGGTTGGTAAGGAGTCGTGGATGCGCATCGCGATCGTGACCAGCGGTGGCTTTGGGGGCCTCGAACAGCGCTACGAGATCTTTGATGCCTCCGAAGATGCCGCCTTTCTTGCAGAACAGTTCGAAGGAACCGCACAAACACTCGGCATACCCGCCGCGTTGTCTTCGTCACAAATGCCTGATGGTACGCTTTATGAGATCGAGATCGAGGACGAAGACGGCTTCCGCCGCTACGCTATCGACGATAGCGCGGCGGCGGCTCTGCTCGCTCAGTTGGATGATCTTCTTGCGATCCTCCCCTTGCTTCCGCACGCATAGCTCTCCTCTCCCCCGCAATCTCTCCACTGCACCACGCGAATGGCGCTCGTATCGATGTCACTTGACGACAACAAAGCCGTGTTCGAGCTCGTCCAAGCGGCACAGTTGTTTGTGTGAAAAGCGTTTGATCTCCCCGCCATACCGGGGTCAAGGGGGCTGTGACCCCTTGTGGGGTGTGGGGCGTTGCCCCACCAAACGACGCGAGAGCGTCCGTTCTTTATTCATCCGAACCCACAACGATGCGTTGTCCTTCAGATGCGGGTTGGATGCCTTGAAGCGTCGAGAGGTCGAGCAGATCGGAATAATGGACGAGGCGCATTTTTTTTCGTACATCGAGCGGGAGGGCTTGAAGGCGTTCGAGGGGGGTATGGGCGGGTCCGAAATTCGCTTCGTGAAAAAACAGATCGCAGCGTTGTAACCAATCGATCAGATCGGGATCATAGGCTGTATCGCACGAATGGCCGAAGGTGTGTTCGCCATCGCTGATTTGAAGGGCCATCGTCGGCAGGTGGTGGATGGTGCGCCGTGTCGTCACGGTAAAGGGTCCGATTTGTGCGGGAACCTGCCAAGAGATCTCTTCGAGATCAAAGTAATCCTCGACAGACAGGGTTTGATAGCCTTGGCCGTCCCACATCTGTCCTAAAGAGACCGATAATCGGCGATTCCAGAGATCTTGGATCACTTCTTTGGAGGTGTACAGCTTGAGTTTTTTGCGAAAACCGAAACGCAAGTAAGCAGCCACCATCTCTAAGCCGTTGACATGATCTCCGTGTAGGTGGGTCAAGATCAAAGCATCGAGGTGTTGGGCATCCAAAAGATCCCCTTGGTGCTGAAAGCGATGTGTGTGCAACGCCCGACGATAGAGATCGGGGCAATCCACGCCGCACACAAAATCTCCACGCCGCAACAAAAAAGAAGTTCCAAAGTGGCGAACACTAAACGCATCCCCCACACCAACGACCAAGATCTCAAACGCCATCACACTCCCTCTCTCGTTCTTTGTTGCTCGCTAAAGCCGCATTTTGCGGTTGTTTGGTTTGGCAACCGTTGTCTTATCCTCGCCGATCTGGGCTTGGATCGCAAAAACTTCTTTGTGGTTCGTAAACCGATCTTTGAATCTGCTTGTCCATGCCGCCCAGATATGCCTGAAGCGCGCTCGCTGCTTTATTTCAATACTTTCTTCGCTTCCCTCCTTCTGGGAACAAAAAACGACGACGGATTGTTTCGCCCCTTGCCTTGTGATTTCAACTGAGGATACTACGAAACAAAAATCAGCTTTGTTGTGATGTTCTTTTCCAACTCGTTTCCCTTGATGCACGTGGTTGCATCGTTTCCCATAGTCATCGAAACCCAAGGAGTCTCCATGAGAAAACTGCTTCTCACGCTCGTTGCCGGTCTTTCTTTCGCACTGCTGCCCCAGAGTGCAAAAGCGGATCATCACGCACAACAAGGACTTTGCCCTGCTGTTGTGGCATGTCCCTACCTCAAGCCCAACCACCCCGGTCATTGGGGCCGCGATCGTTGGGGCCAAGGCCGTTGGGGCCGCCAAGGTCATCGTTGGGGTCATCGAGGCCAGCGCTGGGGCCGTCAAGGCCGTCGTTGGGGCAACCAAGGCCGTCGTTGGGGCAAGCGCGCCAAAAAACGCGGTTGGAACAAGCAACGCAAGATGCGCAAGCTGATGCGTGCGGCGCGAAAAGCCCATGTCAAACGCCTTGCCATCAAAAAAGCCAAACTGATGGCCAGCCTGACGCCCGAAGTGAAGGCCAAAGCCAAGAGCTTTAAGCTTCGCAAGCAGCTCAAGATGAAAAGCATCAAGCTTTACGTCAAGTTGCGCAAAGCAGAACTCGCCGAAGCCAAGATGAGCGACAGCCCCGATACCAAGGTGATCGCTGAAAAACGCAAAGCCTTGATGGCCGCCAAACGCGAAAAGATGGTGACCAAGGCTGCCTTCTTCCTCGAAAAACGCGCTTTCTTCGGCTCTGAAAAAGACAAACGCGCTTTCACCAAAATGTATTTTGCTCGCAAAATGGCGATGAAAAAAGCCCAAAAACGCGCAAACAAAATGGCGAAATTGATCGCGTTTGGTTTGCACAAAAAAGCTCGTAAACTTCGCCTTCAAGACGGCGGTTGTCCCTTCAAAAAACTGAAAAAACACAAGCGTCATGGCCATTCTGGCAAAAAAGCCTTCGGTAAAAAAGCCTTTGGTAAAAAAGCTTGCAAAGACAAAAAAGGCGCATGGGGCGACAAAGGTCACAAACACGCGGACAAAGGCCATCATCACCACGGAAAAGGCCACCATCACCACGGGGCAGCCAGCGATGCAAAAACCGCTTGTGCGGCTTGTGGAACGCCTGATTGCAAATGCGAACCTAGCAAGTGCAAGTGCAAACCCGGTGAATGCAAGTGTGGAAAAGCAAAAGACCATGCCAAAGAAGCTGCTTGTAGTGCTGCAACCTGCGGAACACCCGGCTGCAAATGCGAACCCGGTAAGTGCCAGTGTGAACCCGGCAAGTGTACCTGTGGCAAAGACCAAGCAGGCGCAGGCAAAGACCGAGGTTGGAAAGGTGGCGACAAAGGCCGAGCATGGGGCCGTCGTGGCAAGTGGGGCCGTCGTGGCAAGCATGGCAAGCGCAACAAGCGCAAGCTTTACATGAAAGCCTTCATGCTTGCGGGCATCCAAAAGCAAATGAAGTTCCGTAAGTCGCTAACGCAAGAACAAAAACAACAACTTCATGTCCTCAAGTACGACATGAAACGTGCGCTGCTTCCGTTGAAAGCACGCTACAAAGCCGAAAAAATGATCCTCGCTGCGTTGATGATGGACATCCACATCACACTCCCCGCACTGACACAACAAATCGACAAAGTGATCGCAGCGAAAGACGCTTTGCTTGCCGCGAAGATCGAGTACTTCCTCAAGAAGCAAAAGATCTTTACCGCCGAACAGCGCGTCAAATACAACTTGATGAAACTCAAGAAAAAGAAGATCAAGAAGATGGTCGCCAAGCGCGGCAAAAAGATGTTCAAGATCTTCTGGACCACCGTCGAGATCAAAGCAGCCCACTTTGCGGCCTTTATGAAAGCTGGTAAATGGCTTGGCGGTGAGATGCTTCCTGCCGATGGTACGCAACTCGCGGACAATGACGGCGCACAAAACAACGACGCTGCTCAAGACGAACCCGCTGCTTCGCAAGAACCGACTGCAGCGCCCCAAGAAGATGCTCCGGCTCCTGCAAACCCCACCACAACGGGCGATGACGAACCCCAAGACGACGACAACAATAGCGAACCCCAAGACAACAACGAGCCCCAAAACAACGATTAATCGTCCATCTCTTGTTGTCTTGTTCCCCTCCTCCCTGCTACCTATCCCACAATCTTCCCCTTCCTACGGTCTGTTTCACCACGATGTTTCTTCGCATGATCGACTACATCTGATCGCGGACGGCGCGAAGCTCCCGTTGTGTTCGGTCGTAAGAGACCAGATCGCCCGTTTTTTCGTAAGCATCGCTAAGCTTTAACAGCGCGCTCAAGAGGCGGTGGGGTGTGGCGATCAGTCGAGCGATATCGACGTCCATGCGCAAACACTCCAAGTCATGGGGGTTTTGTCGAACGGCGATCTCCAAAAAACGCCCCGCGAGATCCACGTCGCCTGTTTCTTGGGAGATTTTTGCACCTTCGATGCACATGGCTCGATCGACTTTGATGGACAGCCGTTTTTCCATGAGCTTGAGCCGTGTTTTTTCGGGCCCACCGCCATCGCGCAACATGGTTAAGGCTCGATCGAATAATGCTGCGGCGGCATCTCGATCGCCTTCTTTCGCGGCATCGCCTGCTTGGCGCACCCATTGTTTGATCTGATCTTGATCGATCTCGACTTTGGCGGATGGAACAGGGCTTTGCACGGGTTGAGTCAACGGCGTGTGAGGAGTTTGGTTTGGGGCAGGACGTTGTGCCGTTTCGGGCTGGGGCGAAGCGCTGAAAGCGTCGGTGGATGGGGATTTTTCGGAGCGTTGGATGCGTTTTCGCAAATAAGCGATCCAAGGAGCGATGCCATCGGCGTTTGGAAAGCGCGATTGCATCTCCTCAAATATCTGTAAGGCGGCGACTGGATCGGCGTTTTGCAGTTGGTTGGCCTCGTTGTACATCTGTGCGAAGATGCGTTTTTGCTCTTGTTGTTCGATCTTCATTGACTCAGGGATCCTTTCTGCGGAGAAGACGGTCTTGAGGGAACTTTGCGGTGGGATCGCCTACCAACCAACCGCTTGGGTTGTGGGTTCTGTCTCGGATAGCGCGATCTGTTCTCAAAGAGATCGCAAATGGAGTCCTCAACAAGCGCGACCTTCCGGCGGATCTGCACATCTGCACGATCCATAGGTCAGCGCTTTCCCCTTGATTCTGCTTGCCGATGCGGTAAAGTCAAAATCTCCTCTCGCACAGAGGCTTCTTTCGTCCGCACAGGCCGGCTTCCCCCCCTCTCCGCCCGTGTGGTGCGATCCTTTTTTGGAAAGGAGAAGATCGTTTGTGGCTCTCTCTCGTATTCATCAGCATGAGCGTCGGAACCCTCACCCTCGCGCTTCAAACCACCGAAGCAACGGATGAGGACTTGATGCTCGATTATGCCAAAGGCAACGCGCAGGCTTTTGAGCGGCTGTATGCGCGCCATCGCAAGCCAGTCTTCAATTTTATCTTGCGATCCGTTCATTCCGTCGAACTAGCCGAAGAGTTGATGCAAGAAGTGTTTATGCGGGTGATCCAAAATGCGCAAAGCTACACCAAACAGGCCAAGTTTACGACTTGGTTGTACACCATCGCACGCAACATCTGCATTGATGCCTATCGTCGCCAACGCCATCGTGTGATGCTCTCGCTCCATCAAAGCGCACCAAGCCGCACACAAGACGAAGGACCGACCCTCGAACAAAGCATCGAAGACGCCGAAGCAAGAGAACGCAGCGAGGACAACACATTTTTTCGGGAGATACATCACAGCCTTGAGATCGGATTGGAAGGACTTCCCCCCGAACAACGCGAGGTCTTTTTGTTGCGCGAGGTCTCTCACCTCTCTTACAAAGAGATCGCTGACGTCGTCGGTACACTCGAAAATACGGTCAAAAGCCGTATGCGCTACGCGCTCGAATACTTGCGACGCCACCTCGAATCCAAAGGAGTCACCCTCGAAGATCTTCAACGCTGATCCCCCCCTGCTATTCGCCTTTTCCTCCGCTGCACTTTTCTTCTTGCGCTCTGCTCTGCGCCGACACACCTTCAACAAATCAACCCGAACATCCCCGCTGTGGGGTTTGAAAAGAACCAAGGATGGATCGTCAAGATTTTGAAAACAAACTAATCGAATGGTTGGATCGCCCCGAAGCACCCGAAGATCTGACGTCGAATCCCGAAGAGCGACATGCCCTTCGGGCGTGGCGTCACACCTCGGATCAGATCCGACACCATCTCCAACAGCACGAACCTCCCGCTTCGTTGGATCAGCAGATCTTGCGCGCTGCACGCCAACAGGCCGCCCAATACGCCACCCCTCCCGCACGCTCTTGGTTGCACGGGTTTCTCCAAAACTGGCAGCCGCTCGCCACTTTCGCCACACTCACCCTTGTCGTCGGCATGACTTTTTTGCTCTCGCAAAAAACCCTCCAACAAGAAACCTCCGCGCCGTCGTTGTCTGCGCGTGACATCGCTCCTGCCGCTCCACAAACAGGCCAACGTGCGGCCCATTCTCCCATGCCCTCGCCCTCTTCCGCTGCTGAGGCCCCCAACACTACCGCCAAACAAAAACAAAGCCCCTCAGGATCGCTTAACACCCTTCCCGCCAAAACCCCCCATACTGCTGAACCTACGCGCTCTCAATCCTCCGAGACTTCAACTGTTCCAAGTTATGCCCCTCCTCCCCCAGTCGAAGAGCAAAAAAAAACCTCCGTCGCCTCTCCTCCCACGCCGCCCCGAAAAGCAAAACGCCGCAGCTTCGGCCAATTCTTTCGTGATCTGTTTTCTCCAAAACGAGCAGAAAAAAGCGGTGATACGGAATCCTCTTCCCTACGCGAAGGGCGAAAAGGCTCAACCCAAACGCCGCAACCCGTCCTCCCTCCTGCGGCCTCTCCTGCCAAAGCTCTCCCAAGCCAAGCTCCGATCGCACGAGCAAACGCGGATGGAGCAACAAAAAAAGAAGACGCGGATCTCGAAAAAAAATCAGATCCCGAATGGACCTCTCCGACGCCCGGCTCTCCGCCTCCTGCACGCATGGCTGATCCCGAACCCCCACCCGCAGATCGCTCGAATACTCGATCGCGCAGAGGCCGATCGGCTGGGCGTTACAAGAGATCGCCCAAACGCTATCGCGCACCCACACACAAAAACAACCAACCCAAACGCTACCGCGCATCCGCGCACAAAAATAACGAATCCAAACACTACCGCGCATCCGCGCACAAAGACAACGAACGCAAAAGCCCTTCACAACGCGATGACGTCGAAGCAACCAAACAAGAACCTTCTTCGCTTACCGATACACGCAAGCCCGAAGTCACCGCCACGGTGCGCAACACACGCAAACGCCGCCCTCGGCTCGCTCGACCCGCTCGATACGCCACGAAGAAACGCGCCCCACGCTCACAACCTGAAGGCCTCTATCTTGGCGGTGGGCGGGCGAGCCCACCCGCACCCCCTTCGCCTCCCGCTCCCCTTAACACGGGCTTTCCTGCCCCCAAAAAACCGATCACTTCGCCCCGCTCTGTCGCCTTTGACAAACAAGCCAAAACAAACCAGCCCACCCAACCCGTGAGCCAGCCCCCGCTCCCCGCTCCGCAATCCTCGCAAGATCCCGCTCCACGAGTCGTTCAGGAACCCGCACCATCCTCTCCTAAAAAGAATGAGCTTCCTTCCGATCTATCGGTCGTCTCAAACGAATGGTCCCCCTCCAAAAAACAGCAGATGGTCCAACTCTATCGCTCTCTTCAAAACGACCAAACAGACCAAGCTATCGCGCTTTCCAAACAGATCCTTGACTCCACTCCCCCCGCACAACGAGACGCCCTCCGACAAGCCTTGCTTGCCTTCGCCAAAAAGTACCGATACCACGCCTTTTTTCAACAGCTTTCGAACACCCCCGCACCCTAAATCCCCATCCCTCCGATCGTCACGCCCCCAACAAGTGCATCTTTCCCTTGAGATCAAAGACCAACAACTTGCGATCCCACACCACTGGCGGGCGCCAACTTAGCGGCCCTGAGATCGGCTTGCGCCAGAGCTGATCGTTGTTGCGTCGATCTATCCCGTAGGCCGAGCTTTCGTCGCATACAAACAGCACATTTCCCGCAATCACCGCACCGCCAAACGGGGAGCTTGTGTGGGTCATGATGCGCGTCTTTCCTGTCTCGGCATCCACGCCACACACGTCACCATCTTCGTTGGTCAGATACATCTGGCCCTCTGCGTACACGGGCGCTCCTCCCAAGCGATACTCGGAGCGGTCTTGCCAACGCACCTCGCCTTGATCGTCCAAACATCCATAATCCCCTGCTTTGTTCGCAAACAACACGCCTTCTTCAGCCCCAATCAACCAGCATCGGCCCAACGAAGGGTGTTTCTTCTCGTACACAAATGCCCCATCCTCCGTACGATGCACCCGAAACATCCCTTCTGTTCCATTCACCACAAGATCCCCAGACCTCGACAAGATCAACGTACTTGGGCGTTCTTTCCCCAACGTCACTTCCCACACTTTCTCAATCGACCACAACGCCTTCATCCGTTCGGCCCGCAACAGCCAACGGTCGCGATCCTGCCGCAGCGTGTAAAGGCTGTCCCGCTCAGGCAACAACAAGTTGATATCTCTCGGTATATCGCTTCCCCAAAGCACCTCTCCTGTTTCACCCCGAACGATCTCCAACGTACCGTCTTGATAACGCACCAAGACCGCATCTTCCCACAGCGCAAAGTTGCTGATCGCCCGACGGCTCGGCCATTCCCAACGCAGAAACATCCCTTGATTGGCTTGCTTTGGAAAGTTCCACGCTTTCATCTCCGTTCCATCAGGATTCAATACCACCACCGCGCCCCCTAGACACAAGGCTTTGGGCGATTGGACTTGTTCTTTTGCTTTGACTTTTTTGCGCCACATACCAGACCAAGCCACCCGTGTATCGTGGCTTGTCGGGCCGAGACGCTTTGCAAAAAATCCTGTGTCTTGGGCGTCGGCTTGGCCGTGTACGGTTTCCCATGCAGGCGATGCCTTCGATGCTTTGGCGGCACGCTCTTGGCGCAGAGCGACTCTTTGCGCTTGTTCGGAAGTCGGCGGAGAAAAGAAATCGAAATCCAAAGATGGATAACGCTGCTGCACCCGCGTCCATGTGTCTTTCAATTCGTCCGTTGGTGCTTCACAAAGCCCTTGCAGGGGCAGCAACGCATCCTTGATCTCTCGTGCGTCTGGATCAGGCCAAAACAACAGCATCTCCAGCATCGGCACCAGCGCGGGTGGATGGAACAACACGGCCATGCAACGCTCTGTCCACGCAAACAGCAGATCCAACCGATGTTTTTGTGCGATCTTGTGCATCGTGTCTTGGATCGCCATACGGCCAAACATCCCTGCACTCGATAACTCCGGCCACAGCGACGAAAGCACCGCTGGACCAAGCTCCACTAACCTTCTGGATGCTTCGTCGCTCTGTTTTCTGTCGCTCAACCGCTCGCATAATACTTCGATCCCGACCGAGAGTTCCGAAACGGTCGAAGAATCGGGGCTTTCGGACGCACGCGCTGTCGCGGTGGCTGTGGTTGAAAAGATGCGTTCTGCGCCTTTCCATTGTGATCCTGTCTTGGCTTCGGTGCGATGCGGTGGTTCGGTCGTTTGTGCTTTTGGAGAGGGCGAGGTGAGGCTTGGTTGTGCGTCATGAAACTTGGGCTGCGCTAGTTTGGACGCTTTGCGCCGATTCGAAGCTGTGGCGGGTGGCGTTCGTTTCCACCAGCCGCCGCGATACCATGACAATCCCCCCGATGTATCCGACACCAAGAGTCCACCGTCTCCAAGGACACGCACCCATTGAGGCGTTCTTGACAAGCGAAAGGTACACAAGGGGCGGCCTTTCCAGATATCCAGCCACACCACCGAACCCGCTCGCCCGCACACCACGAGGTTCCCTTCTCGCCGTTCCAACCGCAACAATGGATCGGGCATCTGTACCCGCCAACGTTCCACCCCCTCCAACACGCTTCGGCGCATCACCTCCCCATAAGCCGTCCCAAAGACATACTCCTGAAACGCCTTCCACACGGGCGCATGGTGCGTCACACCACACAACGCAGACGAGCGAAGGATGCCTTGTCGCCGCTTCACTTTCCACGTCTCGCTGTCTCCTTCATTCGACCACTTCTCCCCATCTCCCGCCTGATCCATCACAAAGATCTCTGTGTTCTCAAACACCTCTACGCCGATCGCCTCGGTCGCTCCGATGTCACGCGACAAGAGCACATTGCCCTCTTTGGCATCCCACAGCAACAATTGACCCGACCCCGAGATCCCCGCCAACAAAAGCCCCTCGCCGTGTTCGGATACTTGCGCCAACGAAGTCTCTCCCATCGGAGCCAAACGCAAACCACGGTCATGCTTCTGCTTCCACGCAACGCTCCCGTTCTTGCGCAGATCCAGCCGCGCAACCGTCCCATCGATCGTCCCTACCACCATCCAATCCCCCACGCAAAAAGGCGGCCCCGCCAAGCCCGCTGTAAAGGACTGCGTACACGGTTTCTCTCCTGTTTCTCGATCACACCACAAGAC
>CAUJFU010000488.1 GCA_963169055.1 Myxococcota bacterium | reverse complement strand
GCGAACAACCGCGCATTCGCCCATCAAGCACAGAGCAGCCACGCCTCCCTTTGCAAAGCAGCGAACCACCGCGTATCTCTTCGCAAAGCAGCGAACACCCGCGAGTCAAGCCACCTGCTCGCCAAGGAAGTAGCGGGCAGATGGGGGTGCTTCCTTTGCCTCGCCACGAAGGTGATGCAAGACAAGAAAGCGGGCGAAGGGGTTCTCCAACCGAACAGGCAGAGGGGATGGGCATTTATCGAGGGGAATCTGTCCCACACGGTTCTCCGTTTATTCCACAACAGCCGCCTGCATCAGGTTCGCAAGGTATGTTTACGCCGATCCCTCGGCCTTCTTCAACCCCTCCACCCCCTCGCCCCCCTACGGGATTCGGAGGCGCCTCACCACACGGAGCAGGCTTTGGGCAGCCGAGTGCTTTTTCTCTCCCACAAAACGCAGCACAAGCCGCTCCTCGCGTTTATCCGCCCCCTATCGTGGAAGACGAAGAACCCACACAGATGGCTCCGCTCGGCCAACCCCAAGGAGAAGAGCCTTCCTTTGTCGCCCCCTCAGAAAGCCCTGCTGTGGTTGTTTCCGGCTTTTCGTCTCCTTTTGGGGCTGCGCCCCCTCCCCAAGCGATACGCTACCCAATGATCGTGGAAGACGAAGAACCCACACAGATGTCCGGGTTTTTGTTTGCCGATTCATCGGCCTCTTCATCTACACCGTTGCCTTCGACGACTGAAGAGGCCCCATTGATGGGAGAGATGCCAGAAGCTGCGTGGAGTGCTGAGCCGCTTGCCTCGTGGCGTGTTGAGGAGGGCAGCGATGCACAACCTTGGCAACGCATTCATTGCCACCAACCGATCGCTTCTTTAGAAGTCCAAGTGGACCGATTGTACGCCCTTTTGGAAGGGGGGGGCCGTGTAGTATCGTATCGTTTTCCGGGTGGGCAACCGATCGCGGAATGTACGTTGCCATCGGCGGGTACGATGCTTTTGGCGACAGCTTCGGGACTTGCGGTCTTGCATGCCCAAGAGGCGATGTTTTCTCTGTGGGATCGCAGTAACTTATCGGGCATCGTACAAGTCCCCGTGGGAAATATGCCGATGGATATGGCGTTACTTTCGCGCAATCAAGTGCTTGTCGCCAATTGCGGGGATGGGACGTTGAGTTTGATCGATCTTCAACGGGGCGCAGAGGCAGAACGTTTTCATGTGGGCGGGGCTCCTTGCAAGATCCTGCAACATCCGCGTCATTTGTTAATTCTCCATCAAGGTTATCCACAGATCACGCTTTGGCCGCTTACAGGTCCGGCAAGGAATTGACGTGTCTTCTTTACCGTTCGGACTCTATCTTCATGTTCCGTTTTGTTTGCAACGTTGTAGTTATTGCGATTTTTTTACGATGCCGTTGGGGGATCGAGAGGGCAGCTTTTCGCCTTATCTGCGTGCGCTGCATGCGGAGATCGATGCGATGGCTCCGTTGTTTGCGGGCCGTCTTTTGCACACGATCTTTTTTGGGGGCGGGACGCCATCGTTGTTGCGCCCCGAAGAGATGGGGGCGATCTTGGAGCGCGTTCGCAGCCATTTGGCATGGCACGAGGCGATCGAGATCACCGTCGAGGTGAATCCGGAGACGCTTACGTTGGAAAAAGCGGCTGCTTATCGAGCGATGGGGGTGAATCGGTTGTCGATCGGCATCCAATCGCTCGATGCACGGGCGTTGGCGATGTTGGGCCGCAACCATGACGTGCAAGGAGCGCGGCGTTGCTTTGATATCGCCCGAGAGGCGGGATTTACGAAGATCAATCTCGATCTGATCTGGGGGCGTCCGGGTTTGACTTTAGAGGGTTGGGCTGCGGAGTTGTCGTCTGTATTGGCTTGGGGACCCGATCACCTTTCGCTGTACGAGTTGATCTTGGAACCCGGAACTCCGATGACACGGTCGGTTCAACGTGGAGAGCTTTGTTTGCCAGACGATGAACAACGCTTTGAGATGTACCGCTTGACGCGAGATATCCTCGATGGGTCGGGGATGATCTGGTATGAGATCTCTAACTTTTGCCGAGAAGGGCAGATCTGCTTGCATAACCTCTACACATGGCAGGGCTACGATTATCTGGGAGTGGGGCCGGGAGCGCACGGTTTCTTGGGGAGTCAGGGCTTCGGGCGTCGGCGTGCCAACCCGCGCAATCTACCCAAGTACCTGATCCACCCCGAAGAAGCGCCTTGGGAGGCCCGAAGCGCCGAAGATGCGGTGGTTGAGGCATTGTTGAGCGGCCTACGGATCCGTGAAGGGTTTGATCCGTCTCTGTTGACGCAGCGCTACGGATTGGATCTTACGGAGTTGTTGGGGCCTGCTTTGGAGCCTTTGTGTGAGGCAGGCTATTTGTTTGTGGATCCCAAACGATGGTTTGTTTCGCCCCGTGGAGCCGAGATCTTGGATGAGATCGTGAAATTCTTATCGAAGAAACTGCCTGATCTATCCGAACGGGTCGCTTTTCCTCGAACAGCGGTCTTTTAGCGGGGAGGATCTTCGGTGGGAGGGTCTGAGGGGTGGTGGGCTTGGAGCTGTGTGATCGCCGAAGGAAGCGGGGTACGGTGGCGTTGGGTGTGTGGAGGAGAGGGGGGGGCGGGGAAGAGTTTGGTGAGTGCGTGGTCAAACGCGGTGTCATGGGCGGAGTGGTGTCCAAAGTGTTGCATTAAGCAAAATCCGTGGACAAAAGAGCGTAAAAGGGTGGCCGCGTGTTCGCTGTCTTCGGGGGTATAATTGTGATGGTGTTGAAACCAGCGCGAGAAAAAGTGCTGATGGGCTGTGTGGAGGGGATGATAATCGGGATCATCGGAAGAGAGGGGGGTTGTACCCATAACGGCAAAGAGGGGGGCATGTTGTTTTGCGAAGTCTCGGATACGGGAGGCGATGTGCAGAGGGGAAGGATTGTGTTCGTGTGGGTGGATTTGCGAATACAGAGATCTCCAACCTTCGATGGCAACGAGGCGTCGGATATCTTGGTGGCCTGTGACGTGGTTGTATAGAGAGGGTGGCTTGATACCGAGTTTTTGTGCGACGTGCTTGACGCCGAGTCCTTCTTCTCCTGCTTCCTGCAAGGAGGAGAGGGCAGCTCGGATAACGTCTGCTTGGGTCAGTGAACGGCCTTTTCTGCGGGCCATGCTTGATCTCCTGTATCGGTGCGCCGATACACAATACATCCCGTGTCGCGTCCAGCGAAGGCGGGATGTGTGTCGTTGGCGCAAATGAACGTTCGATAACACCCTGTTGGATGAGGGAACTTGGGCGGAGTGTTGGTTTGGGAGCGTGATGAAAAAGCATTGTTATCGACGAGTTGGGGCCTTTGATTGAGGGATACCATCGCGAGAGCGGGGCTGTGCTTCTTTGCATACGCGAAGAAAGCCCACCGCTCCAAAGCAACGTAGCAACCCAGAGGATCCGTGACGAGAGAAATTGTCATGCCTTTTCATAAAATGCAAACATCTTTTCTTTGTCACCTGTTTGGTGCATTGCTGTCGCGGGAAAAACCTGTGTTGCTTTCGATGGGAGGACGTTGGGTGGGGATTGCGCAGCTTCACGGCTGCGAGCTATTCGGGCTGGTTGATGGTGTTGCTGTTGGGGGGGCATTGGGTGGGAGTTGCGCGCTGGCCTGCTCTTTGGGGGCGGTAGACTGTGGGGGAACTGTTTTGTGGGGATAGTTGGCTGCGTTGTGCGAGGCGCAGCGGATGGCTGGGGTAGGGGATTGTCAAGGAAACAGCGAGCGTTTGCAGAAAGGGTTTGCGTGCGTGCGGGGGGCGTAGTAGGATGGCCGCGAGAAAGGTCAGAGCGCTGCGATGGGCAAGGTCGCGTGGTTCTTTCTTCGTTGAGGGCGTCATCGAAAAGTCGCAGAGGAGCAGCACAGGATGTCAGGAGCGCAAAGATTGCATGTGTGGGCGCACACGGACGTAGGAATGCGTCGCAAACATAACGAAGATTCCTATGTGATCGAGCCTTCCATCGGTTTGTATGCTGTGGCTGACGGGATGGGTGGGCATGATGCAGGGGATGTAGCGAGTCGTTCGTCGCTGGATGGGTTGAAAGAAAAGATGCTTGCACGCCGTGACTTGTTCACGCGGGGAATCTATGAATTCCCGGGTTATCGCCAAGACGTGCGTATGTTTATGGAACAAGCTTTACAGGATATCTCGTACGGTCTTTACTCAGAGTCAAAGATGCGGGGCGGAAATTTTCGGATGGGAACCACCCTTTGCGCGATGGCCGTTTTGCGTGATTTTGCGCTGGTTGCGCACGTTGGAGATAGCCGTTGTTATCTGTTGCGGGGCGGAATTGAATACCCTCTGACCGAAGATCACTCGCTTGTTGTGGAACAATACAAGATGGGGATGATCTCGCGTGAGGAGATGGCGAATTCGCCGCAGAAGAACGTGATCACACGGGCTTTGGGCATGGCAGATCGCCTGAAACCAGAACTGTTTTTTGTGGATCTTCAGCCGGGGGATCGCTTTCTTCTGTGTAGTGATGGGTTGCATTCTTATTTGCGACCCGGAGAACTGCCGAATTTTATGCAAGAACACGGCGAAGCCAATTTGGCGCATGCTTTGGTGGATCACGCCAATCGTTCAGGCGGATCCGATAATGTGACGGTGATCGTGCTTGCGGTTGATAGTGAGGCGGAAGGCCGCGTTTATGAAACCAAAGCCCCACAGAAGCGCGAAGTCGAAGAAACAAGGGAGCTTCCACGAATCAAAGGCCCCGCTTCGCCGTCGAATTCGGGCGCAAACCCTCCATCGCCACCGCCACCGCCGTCTTCCTCAATGTCGAGCCCATCGGCGTGGTTGCCGTCCTCGCCTCCGCCATCCTCGCCTGTGTCGAGCCCATCAAATCGGTTGTCTACTGCGCCGCCTTCGTCTGCTTCGGGTCCGTTGAGCTGGTCGTCTCCGTCCAGTTTGCCTGCGGCTTCGTATCCACCGACGCGCTCATCGTCCCTTGGACAAGCACAAGAACCGTCGCGGCCTTTTTCTCTTGAAGAGCATCCCCCTAAGCCTCCCGAACAAAAGGGGCGTGCCGTTGGAGATCACACTCTTGCAGAGTTTGATGTTGAAGACTTTGCGATGGAAAATACACACACCGATCTGGAGATGCCGCCCTTGACAGGCGGGACGCCGTCTCCGATGGCTACGCGCCCACAACAACGAGGTGTTTCCGCACAACAAGCCAAGGCCACAGAGTCGGATCCTGAACGCTGTTTGCAGATCTTGGGAGACAGCGCTCTGTTTGGTGCGTTGACGTACCAAGAGCTGCGAAAGTTGGCGTCGATCGGACGTGTTCGCGGCTGCCGCCCGGGAGATATCTTGTGGACGCAAGGCGCGATGGTTTCGAATCTATGGTTGTTTTCAGAGGGCGAGATTGAATTGTTTCGCGACAAAGAGCCGATCTGGGTGTTGTCTGCGGGGGATTCGCTTGGAGAGTCGGAGATCGAGTCGAAAGATCCAGCGTATTGCACGGCGATCGTACGAAAAGCCGTGGCGTTGGTGGAGATCGAAGGGCAGGCTCTGTTGGGTCTCTTGGGCCAAGATCCCGTGATGGCTCACAAGTTCCAAGAGGCGCGATGGCGCGTCTTGACGCGGCGTTTGCGTGACACCATCCAAACCATCGCGAACACCCGCAAAGCAGGAGGCAACAAGCCTCGTTAAAAACCATCCGAGTGACTTTTCTAAAATCGTTGCAAGATCGTGAGACAGCGCTGTCTTCTCTTGCGGAGGGACAATGGTGTCTGAGCAAGCCGAAACAGCGGCGATTTGGGTTGAGGTGATTTATGGAGCAAAGGTCTTCTTCTACTGTTTTGGACACCAACACCAACACCGCCAACTCGGCGATCGTGATGGAAGGCCGACAGGCTATTGTTCAATTGGACCCTGATCATCCGGGGTTTCGAGATCTCGAATACCGAAAACGCCGCAATGTGATCGCGCAGATCGCGATGGAATACGTTCCCGGGACACCTGTTCCTGATGCGCCGTATACGCCCGAAGAACACGGAGTCTGGCGGGAGGTTTGGCGTAGCGTCGATCTGGCCCACCAAAAGCACGCATGCTCCGAGTATATGCGTTATCGGGCTTTGCTCGATCTGCCACGCGATACGATTCCTCAGCTTGAGGATGTCTCTGCGCGGGTGCAAAAGTTGAGCGGTTTTCGTCTTGAGCCTGTAGGGGGATTGGTTCTTCCTAAGGTTTTTTTGTCCACTTTGGGGGACGGTGTATTTCTTTCCACCCAATACATTCGGCATTACTCTACACCGCTGTACACACCCGAACCAGACGTCGTCCACGAACTGATCGGTCATGCCGCCATGCTTGCAAGCCCCAAGTTCGCGCACCTCAATCGACTGATCGGAGCCGCAGCCCAACGCACCGAAAGCGAAGAAGCGTTGGAGCGATTGGGGCGTGTGTATTGGTACACGATCGAGTTTGGTGTGCTGCGTGAAGGTTCCGAGGTGAAGGCGTACGGGGCGGGCTTGTTGTCTTCTGCGGGCGAGCTTGAGGCGATGCCCAAAGCCGAACTACGGCCTTTTGTGCTCGAAGAGATGCAGGCACTTTCTTACGACGTCACGCGCTACCAACCTGTGCTTTTCTGTGCGGTTTCTTTTGAGCAGATGTACGAATCCTTGGGGGCATTTTTTGAACGCTGGCGGGGGTAGCTTGTTTTCGACGGTGGGTGGGGGTTTCTGTGGGAGGGCAAGCTGTTTTCGATCAGGGACTGGTGTTGAGCAATTAGGCTTTGGGGGGGTTGTGGAGTTCTGCGCGAGGGTCGCCTTCGTAGAAGTCATCCATCGCAAGGATCAAGTCTTTGAGGCGCTCGTCTTGTTTTTTGGGAACCAGCACTTTGAGCACCACGAAGAGATCGCCTGCTCCGTCGTTTTTGCCCTTGGGTACGCCTTTTCCGCGCAGGCGTAGCTTTTGTCCTGTTTGGCTGTTCGGTGGGATCTTGAGTTGGAGAGCGCCACCGTCGGGGGTGGGGATCTCGATCTGTGCGCCAAGATAGGCTTCTTTCAACGTGATCGGAAGCTCCAAAAAGATATCGTCTTCTTCTCGCGAAAAGAACGGATGTTTGCGGATCTTGGGGATCAAGAGCAGATCGCCCGCAGGGCCGCCGTTGCGTCCCGCTTGGCCTTTTCCACGCAGGCGGATCCGCCCGCCTTCTTTGACGCCCGAGGGGATATTGACTTTGAGGGTGCCTGTGCCGCTTGGATGGCGGATCTCGCGTGTGGTGCCTTGGATGGCTTCTGTGAAATCAAGTTCGAGGGTGGCTTCTACATCGCCGCCTGCGGACGGGCGAGGGCCTTGTGTACGGCCTCCAAACGCATCGTTTCCCATGCCACCCATGCCGCTAAAGATAGAACCAAAAGGGTTCGCGCCACGCCCCCCTCCGCCAAAGAACTGCTCGAACAGCGATCCGATATCAAACCCAGCATCAGCCCCACCAAAACCACCGCTTTGACCGCCCCAACGGTACGCACGTGCTTTTTCTGCGTCAAAGCCGGCCCGTAAAGCCGCTGTCCCAAATTCGTCGTAAAGCTTACGTTTATCGGCATCACCGAGGACTTCGTGGGCTACGGCGATCTCTTTAAAGCGTTCTTCGGCGGCTTTGGGATCGTCAGGATTGCGATCAGGGTGGTACTTCATGGCAAGCTTTTTGTAAGCCGTTTTTATTTCGTCTTGGCTGGCGTTTTTTGCGACACCAAGGATCTTATACAGGTCTTTTTCTGACATAGGCATCTCCTTTTGTCCCGTTCCCAAAAGCAATACATCTGAAATCAATCGATCCCCTGATGCGGTGCGTTGGAGGCTGTTGTTTGGGCCGTCCGAGTGGATCGCAACGGGCCTTGGAAGAGCGGTGGGGATCAAGCACGGCAAACCTAACGCTGTGATCTGGGCTTGGCAAGAAAGTCGATGCGGCTGTTTAGGTGGGATCTTTCGAGGTAGACGCGGCAGAGGGCTCTTGCTCTTGTGATAGGCCAAGCATTTGTCGTCCGAGGTCTTGTTCGTTGGTTTCATGGGCGTGATGGAGTCCCATGGAAACGCCGTTGTAGAGGACAAGGATGCGATCACAAAGTGCGAGCAGTTCGGGCAGTTCGGAAGATATCAGCAGGATCGCAGCACCCTTTGCTCGGAGTTGAAGCAAGACGTCGTGGATGATCTCGATGGCTCCGACGTCCACACCGCGTGTTGGGTGGGCGATCAAGAAAAAGTGCGCAGGTCGCGTGGTTTCGCGGGCCATCAGGACTTTTTGCTGGTTGCCTCCTGAGAGGCTACGCAGTGTGGCCGATGGATCGGGCGGATGGATCTGGAAATGCGCGATCTGCGCTTGGGCGTGTTGTTGAATAGATTCGTGTGCGAGCCAAAAACCTCGGTGCAAGAAGGCGGCTTCGAGTTGTCTTCCAAGCAGCAGATTTTCTTGGATCGTGTGATCCATGACAACACCGTGATGTTGCCGATCTTCGGGGACATAAGCCATCCCTGCGGCCAATCGCTGTGTTGTAGACAGCGTGTGGAAGGGGGCGCGTGCGGAAGTGGCGGAAGGCGTGGCATCTCGAAAAGCGTGGGCGGAAGTCTCGGGTGGACGGGCGGAATGGGTGTTAGGTGTCGAAGTGTCGGATGATAGGGAAGAATGGGTGTTGGGTGTTGAAATGTTGGATGGAGGGGATGAATGGGCGCTAGATCTCGAAGTGTCGGATGGAAGGGAGGAATGGGTGCTAGATGCCAAAGATTCGGATAATAGGGAAGAATGAGCGTTAGATGTCAAGATGTCGGAAGGTGCGAGATACAAGGAACCTGCGCTGAGGGGGCGCAAGCCGACGATGGCCTCGATCAATTC
>CAUJFU010000487.1 GCA_963169055.1 Myxococcota bacterium | reverse complement strand
ATGAAAGAAGGCATCCTCGCCAAAGATACCCACGAGCAAGTTATCCGTTTTGCCCCGCCTCTGGTGATCACCCAAGAAGAAATTGATTGGGCCTGCGAACGCATCGAGCGCGTTCTCTGTGGGGCTGCTCTCCACAAATAACGCAAAAAACAGACGGATCGAAACGAAAACCTGCGACTTGACCCGCATGGCTTGGATCGCGTATCTCCTTTGTTGGACGTTCGTTTTGTTTAGGAGAGCGAGATGATCAAGCGTGTGTGGAGTGCGTATGTGGGGGCTTTTTTGGGGGTGGTGTTGTTTTGGGGAATGGCGTGTGAGTCCCCCGAGCCAAAGAAAGAAGATCCGAAGCCGATTGATCCGAATACACGGGGTTTATTGCAGATCTGCCCGGGAGCCAAAGGTTGTTTGCGTTCGGAGGGTGCGCTGAAAGCGAGTGCGGTCGCGGTGAAGATATCCCCAGAGAATTACGAGATCGCACGATGGTCGTATTTCCAAGAGCGCGACTTTTGTCCCGAGCCTGTGGTGAAAGATCGATTTGGCATCAAGCGATGCCAACAATTGAAACGGGGCGCGATGGACAGCCGCAAAGACTGCGGACACGACGGGCTTTGTGCAGGCGACAAGTGGAAAACAGAGGCGACGTGTAGCAGCACACAAGCCTGCCCAGCGGGGCTGGTGTGCCGAGAGCAAGAAGGCCGATGCTACGTCGAATACACTAAGCCAGACGAGGACGGTTCGGAAGGCGACGGTCAACCCGATTGGTTTGTCGACTGTGGGCGTGATGGGGTGTGTCCGTGCATCGATCCCCAAGGCCAGCCCGCGTACTTTGGGGCGGATAAAAAAACTTGCTTGAAAGGACACAAAGCCAATCCCGATTACAAGGGCGCTGATGCCGATGGAACCGAAGGGAACGGAGAATTTGAGGGGATCTGGATGGGCGGGTTCCAAAGCAACCACCCCTTGCAAGGCGTGCATGACGATATCTGGGCGCGGGTGGTGGTATTGCAAACAGGCGAAACGACCGTTGCGATCGTCTCTTTGGATCTTGTTGGATTCTTTTATGACGGAGTCAAGGCCATCCGCAAACGTGTCCAAGAAGCACTTGGCGAAGGGGCGATCGACTACATCTTGGTCTCTTCGACGCACAACCACGAAGGCCCCGATACGATGGGGAACTGGGGCCCGGGAACGTCGATCCCCGTACGGTCGGGGGTTGTGGCGTTTTACTACGAGCAGGTTTTACAAAAGACCAGCCAAGCGATCCAACAAGCTTACACACAGCTCGCCCCTGCCAAGATGCGCGTTGCGCAGTTGCGAACGGGTGTGGATGGACTCAACAACGATATCCGCGATCCCTTTATCATCGACGACACGATGACTGTCGCGCAATGGACGGCGGTCGACAACAACAAACCCATTGCAACGCTGGTGAATTGGGGCAGTCATCCCGAAGTGCTGTTTTTGTCGAACAACTACTTGACTTCGGACTTTCCGCATTATCTGCGCGAGGGTTTGGAGCAAGGTGTTTTTGGGGCCGACAAAAAGGCGCTTTCACCCGCACAGGGGGGGGTTGCAGTCTATCTGCAAGCGGCTGTAGGTGGGTTGATGACGCCCTTGGGTGTAGAAGTTCCCGATCTGGATGGTACGCTGCGCAAGCAAGATGATTGGGACAAAGCTCGTGCATTGGGATCTCGTTTGGCGATCAAAACCACGGAAGCTCTAAAGCAAGCAGCGCCTGTGGAAGCAACGAGCATCCGATTGTGGTCGCGTGAGGTGCGCTTACCCGTCGACAATACGGTGTTTTTGCTGGCCTTTGCGGGAGGATTGATCCAACGAGAGATCTACGATTACGACAAATCCAAATCGATCGGTCCGAACAATCCGGGGAAAGTGCAAACAGAGATCGCGGTGATTCGGATCGGCGGATTAAGTTTCTACTCAATGCCGGGCGAAGTCGATCCAGAACTCTTGGTGGGTGGTTTTGATGGAGCGTACAGTTTTGGAAAGCCGTTGGTGGCATCCAAAAATGAAAATCCCCCGAATCTCTCGAAAACTCCGAAAGGCCCCTTCTTGAAAGAAAAGATCCCGGGGGAGTACAAGATCATGGTTGGGCTGGGCAACGATGCGCTCGGATACATCTTGGGAGAATGGAACTTTGTGTTGGCTGATTCGCCTTACTTCAACGGAGCCAAAGGCGATCATTACGAAGAAACCAACTCGTTGGGACCGAAAACAGCACCGTTGTTGTTGGAAGCCTATGACGCGCTGCTCAAGGAAGTGGAGCGCAAAGATCCTTAAAGGTGGGAGAGAAAGATGTCGGAGTTATCGGGATTTGTAGATATTCGAGTCGAGCCGATGGATGCGATCTTGTGCGTGACCTTGGATCGCAAAGAGGCGCGAAATGCGTACAGCGTCGAGATGATCGAGAGCTTGATGCGAGCGTTGGATTGGGCCGAATCGGAAGATGCGATCCGTTGTGTGGTCTTGACGGGCGCGGGGCAAGCCTTTAGCGCAGGGGGAGACCTCAAGCAGATGCGCGAACACGGCGGCATGTTTGAAGGCGATGCGGTGCGTTTGCGCAGCCAGTACCTACGGGGGATCCATCAAGTGCCACGCCGTTTGCTGCGCTTTGACAAACCCATCATCGCAGCACTCAACGGAGCGGCGATTGGAGCAGGGCTTGATCTGGCGTGTATGTGCGATGTTCGGATCGCCTCATCTGCGGCGAAGTGTGGATCGACCTTCGTCAAACTCGGGCTCATTCCGGGAGATGGTGGGGCTTATGTGTTGGGGCGGACGGTGGGATTTCCACGTGCGTTGGAAATGATCTTGAGTGGACGGATTATTGAGGCACAAGAAGCTTTGCAGATCGGTTTGGTGCATGAAGTAGTGGACCCAGAACGCTTGATGAATCGGTGTTTCGAGCGCGCTGAGGCTCTGTGTGCGTTGCCCCCGTTGGCTTTGCGCTTGGCCAAAGCGGCTTGTTATCAATCGTGGGATCTGACTGCCGAACAAGCCTTGGTCCTTGCTGCAAGCTACCAAGGCATCGCCCAAAACACCGCCGATCACGACGAAGGCGTCGACGCGATGTTAGAAAAACGTGCGCCGCGTTTTCAAGGAAGATAAGCGCGGTTAACGCTTGCGCTTTTTGCCTTTTTTGCCTTTGCCTTTTTTGGGATCTTTTTCTTTGTTGGCGGCTTCTTCGCGTGCGCGGGCCTGCATTTTGTCCCACGCTTTTTCGAGACCTTCTTTTTCGACCGTTTCGGCGTCGCCTTTGAATTGTTCGGCGGTTTCTTTGAGGCCCTCAAATTCCGCAAGGGCTTCGCTGTACATCTTGAGTGTGCGAACAACAGTCTCGATGGTTTCGGGTGTTGGCTTGTGTTTTTCAGCATCTGCGACCTTACCCTGCGCCATAAATTGTGCTTTTTCCGCTTGGAACTTCACCAATTCTTGTCGGATCAACATCGCTGCTTTTTGTTTGAAGGTATTTGTGGCGCGCTCGATGCCATCGCTTTCCTCTTTTTCGCCTTTGATGATGGTTTCAGCGAGAAGTTTCGAGGTTTTCTTGGCGTTGTCGTAATCGAGATCCCGCAAGTAGCCAGAGATCGCGACGTCAAAGTGACCTTGTGCGTCGGCCCATCGTTGGTTGGAGTGCCAAAGAGATCCGACCCAAAAGCGAGGTTCTGCCGAACCCGGGCGCGTTTGCATGGCTTGTTCGATAAACGCTCCCGCGTCTTCGTCAAGTGCCTCAAGGATATTGCCCATCTGTAGGTTGATGATCTTTTTCTTGGGCATATTTTCGGCTTTAAGGTCTTTTTGGAATTCTTCGTACGTTGCAACGTCCTCTTCAGAAGCTTTGAGGCCGTCTTGGTATTCTTTGATGCGCTCTTTGACTTTCTTCTCAATCGCCCGATTTCGCGGGGTTTTGGCCTCTTCGTCTTTGAGGCGTTTTTCCCATTTTTCGATAAGCTGTTTCCAGTCATCGTTGCGTTTCTTAAACTTTTCGCGAAGTTTTTTGTCGTAGAGCTTGATGTATCCGAGAACAAGGGGAAAATCTTCTTTTTCGAGCGGATAGACTTTCTCTTCTTTTTTACCCTTCTTTTCGGTGGTAGGGCGAAGTTTTTTTGCACGTTTTAGGCGAAGAACACCGCGAGC
>CAUJFU010000486.1 GCA_963169055.1 Myxococcota bacterium | reverse complement strand
AAATCAATACGGGGTCAAGGGAGTCGAACTCTCTTGTGGGGCTTTGCCAGCCCCACGAAACTTATCCAGCAAGTTGTTTCGATAACGAAAAACATTGTGTGAGGCATCATGTGGTTGCGTTCATCGCTTTTGGAAGAGGTTGGTTTTCCCAAACACGGTTTTACAACACGAGCGGGCGGAGTGAGCGAAGGGGCGTATGCTTCTTGGAATTTTTCGACATCGACGGGTGATCGAGCCGATGCTGTCGAAGAGAATCTTCGCTTGCTCGCTTTGCGTTTGGATGTGCAACGCGAACAGATCCGAAGTGTCACACAGATCCATTCGGATCGTGTGGTGCTTTGTGAAAAAGCAGAACAACCGACAGCCGACGAGCAAGCAGATGCGCTATTGTCGTTTGTGCCGGGGCTTGTGGTGGGAGTCAAAACAGCGGACTGTGTGCCGTTGCTGTTGGCAGAGCGCAAAAGCCGAGCCGTCGCGGCGATCCATGCAGGTTGGCGGGGTGTGGTGTCTGAGATCGCGGTGCGGGTGATCGAGCGTCTGCGTGCACGGGTATCGTCCCCGGATCTCTTTGTGGCGATCGGCCCGCATATCAGCGCCGAGGTGTTCCAAGTTGGGGACGAGGTGGCAGCGCATTTTGCAGAGGCTGCACGCCCTGATCCAAGCACCGAAGGCCGACATCTGGTCGATCTGCGCGGTGCGTTGGTCGCGCAGTTGGAGCGTGCGGGTGTTCCGAGGGAACAGATCGATCACGTTCATGGCTGTACCGTCTCGGATGCTTCGGCCCGCTTTTTTTCGCATCGTGCAAGCAGCGGGCGTTGCGGGCGGATGTTTAATTTTATTGCGGGCGAGAGGTGAGGTTGTTGTCCGTTGAGGCGGGGGTTGGTGCGTGAAATGGATCGCATTGTTGCATCCGTTTGTGCTTTTCGCTATGCTGCCGAACGTTCCATGTAGAGCTTCACGAGGGACGCTGCACCCATAGGAAAGAAGAAGGAAAGTCGATGCGAGGACGTTATCTGTTGAGTGGTTGGTTGGTGTTCGTGGTGTGTTGGGGTTGTTGGAGTACGGAAGTCGCGGCTAAGCCAAATCAAACGCAACGATGCTTGCGCAAACGCGACACATGCAAGAAGCGTTGTCTTGTGAAAGCAGTTCTGCGTGAGCGAAAGTGCCGAAAAGACGTGTTGAAGCGACGCAACCGATGTATCAAAGAAGCCCACAAAAACGGACGCCGTTGCGTTCGAAAACTCGAATGTTCGGATGCTGACAAGTGCTACGCAAACTGCAAAGACAAAAATGATCCTGTGCTCTGCTACAACAAAGAAGGTTGCGGAACAATGAAAGAAAAATGCTACGCGACCTGCCAAAATCCTTTGGGCGAAGCGCTTAAAAGCTGCCTCAAAGAAACCCAAGACGGCATCCGAACTTGTGAACAAGACAAGACACGCTGGACTTTTGCTTGCCAATCGAGTTGCCCGACTTGCAACTAGAGCAGCGTCTTTGTGAGCGGGGGCAAGGGCCGTTTGATGCCTAGGTTTGTATTGCCCATACAAAACGTCTTGACAGAGAGGGCCATTCGATGGGTCGCAAAAAGAATAAGTCTGCGCCACCTGCTTCTCAAAAACAGCATGAACCACGTCCCAAAACAACATCCGGCGTATCTGCGGGAGATCCCGAGCCGCCTCGACCGTCTGCCTCCAAAACAACGGCCTCTTTGTCTTCCCCAAGATCGGGAAGCGCAGCAGAATACGCGGCGCGTTCTGTCGATATCGCAAAAAATCAAAGAGAACTCCCTCTCCCAACCAAAGAGTCCGTTCATCTCGAAACTACCGATCACATCGCACAGGCTTCAAAAGAAGAGGTGGGCGAGGCGTTGGGAGGTGTAGATGTGACGTTCGATGCGGGGGCATCGCCAGAGGCTGATCGATTGGAGGAGCACATCAAGGAGCAGAGCGAGGCAGAGACGTTGCCACGTGCCGAGCAACCCAAGGAGGACGCAAAAGAGGACGCCGATAAGGATGTCGAGGCGGACACGAAAGAGGATGCCGAGGCAGAGTTGTACGGCCCGATGTATTCGGGACGATCGATGGACGGCCTGTCGGCAGCGGGGCGACCGTTGGTGACGATCAAAAAGCACAATATCTCGCCGTTGCGGCCTCCTGAAGAAGTCGAGTTGGAAGAGATTGTTTTTACGCAATCGGTCGATGGATCGGGCCTTGGGATGGGTCCGATTCGTTTGCGGGCGGGTGTTCGTGATCACGGTGTGTTGCCGTTGTCGTTGCAGATCTCGGAGATGGTGTACATCCGCACGTTTGTAATAGCGTTGTTGCTGATCTTTTTTTTGTTTATGACCTATTACTTGAGTCCTGTGTTGACGCCGATCTTGTTTTCTTTGGGCTTGGCGTACCTGTTGAATCCGCTGGTGGTGCGGATGGAAAAGCTCGGGATCAGCCGAAGCGCGGCGATCTCGATGTTTGTGTTGTTGTTGGTGGTGTTGTTGGTGTCGGTGGTATTGCTGTTGTTGCCGGCGTTATCGCATTCGTTTGATGAGTTTGCGCGATTGATGCAGCAACTTCCGACCGCGCTCAACAAACTCAAGGTGTGGGCGGAAGTGAATTTCAAATTTCATTTTCCCAAAAATTTCACCGAAGCGATCACACAATGGGGCGAGCAGATCCAAAAATACGTCCCAAGCATGGTCAAGCCACTCACGCAGTTTTTTTCGTCGATCTTTTTGAGCGGTGTGACGCTGTTGATCGCGCTGTTCAACTTTCTGTTTATTCCGTTGTTTACGTTTTATTTTCTTAAAGATTACAAGCATGTAGAGGAACGGGTGGTCAAATCGATCCCCCCGCGTATGCGAGGTTGGGCGTTGGGTCGTTTGCGTGAGATCGATCAGATGATATCGGGATTTATTCGTGGGCAGATTACAGTCTCGATGATCGTTGGTTCGTGCTATATGATCTTGCTTTCTGCGGTGCAAGTGCCGATGGCACCGGCCATTGCGTTGCTTGGTGCGTTGATCAACGTCATCCCATACCTTGGCTTTTTTATCACTTACTTGATCGCGTTGACGGTTGCCTTGATTCAATTTCAATTGCAGTGGCAATTTTTTGTTGTGTTGATCGGGATGTTTGCGATCCACATGTGCGATGTGTTTGTGTTCACGCCGAAAGTCGTGGGAGAACACACGGGGATGTCTGAACTGGTCGTGATGATCGCGATCTTGGTGGGGGGAAAGCTGTTTGGGATCGTGGGGATCTTGTTGGCGGTGCCGATGGCTGCGGTGGTCAAGGTGTTTCTGAAAGAGGCCCTATCGCGCTACGAAGGGAGCCACTTTTTCCGAGGAGAGGCCGAAGAAAAATCACCGCCGACAGGCTGATCACGATTCGAAAAGCCGCATGAAAAGCGGGCGGGTGAAGGGGCAGATTGCAGGGGCGTGGGGTGGGCCTTATGTTGGAAGAGAAGTAGGCGCTTTTTGGCGGTTCTTGGTGATCGAGGGCTCGACCAGACACAGCGGTGACGCAGTGGGAGCGCAAAGTAGAGAGGAGGCTGCACATGTCGAACCATTCAAAACAAAGCAATCTTGGGGTTTTTTTGCTTGGATTGATCGGTTTTCTGGGGATATCTCTTCCCTTGTCTGTGGATGCCAAGCCGACAGAAGAAGAAGGGGTTTGGGTGCGCCTTTCGATCGTGGGGGCGAAGATCTGGCCGGTGAAAGCGACGGGTGAGTGTTGGGATGCCTGTGGGTGGGGCAAGATATCGTTGCCTGAGCGGGGGCTTCATCCCTACGCTCATTATCTGCGCCATACAGGTTTTCGCCAGATGACGACAGGCTGGAAAGCGCCCGATGTTCGGGTGATCTTACGCATCGGACCGCATCAGATCGTGACTCCTGTCGTCAAAGACACCACGCAACCAACTTGGGAGATCACAAAGTTATTGCGGGTAAAATCGACCGATCGCTTTGAGGTACGGGTCGAGGACGTGGACGCTTGGGGAAGCGATCTAATCGGACGTGTCGAAGAAGAACGCCTTCCTCGCGAGATATTGGAAGGTGGGCGATGGGTCTTGCGCAAAGTGATGCAAGTGGAGTCGCTTGAATTCAAGATCGTTCGTTTGAACGTTGAAAAGAAAGAGAGCACGATCGCGAGAAGCCCTGCACCGATGCCGATGGCCGCTTTAAAGCTGATCGAGCCTTCGGGGGCAGCGGTGTATGCGCGTGGAACAGAGCCAAACCCGCCCTCAGCCTCTGCACAAGACAAGAAAAGTCCCAATCCACCGGGTGTTTCGCCTGCGCCAAGAACGATTGCTCCCAAAGAGACTCCCAAAGAGACTCCCAAAGAGGTAGCGAAAGAGGTAGCGAAAGAGACTCCCAAAAAGGTAGCGAAAGAAACTCCCAAAGAGATAGCGAAAAAGACCGATGTAACGAGGATTACAGCATCTCCCAAGGCGATCGCCACAAAAACCGAAAAGACCTCTGCCGAAAAGACCGTACGTACGGAAGAGATGCGGCCTACACCGCAACCAAAACGATTGTTTCGGATCTCGATGATCCGCGCCCATCTGTGGCCTGTGAAGGCATCCCAACAGTGTTGGGATTGTTGGGGGAAAGTGAAGGAGCTTCCGCCGCGTGGCTTGCGTGAGTTTACGCCGTATTATACGCAGCCGAGTTTTCGGGCGGTGGCCTCGGGCGCAGGAGCGCCTGATCCGTGGGCGGAGATCAAGATGGGCACACATGCGTGGAAAACGGATGTGCGCCAAGATACTCTGCAACCTGTGTGGAAAAAGCCGGAGTTTGTGCGCCTTGGGAAGGATGATCTGATCGAGATCAAGTTGTTGGATAAGGATGCTTTTTCTTCTGAAGAGATCGGCGTCTATCGTGGACGCGGCCTTCCTGCGGCGGTTTGGGAACATGGTGGGATCTGGGAGATCCCGACATTCGGGCAAGTCGAGCGGGTTTTTGTACATACGGAACGCTTGAAGCAGTTTGAGGCGAATTTGCCGATGACACAAAAGCCTTTTGCGATTCCGCCTTCCGTGCAATTTGTGCGTGTGACGGTGGTGAAAGCCCGTTTGTGGCCGGTCAACGAAAAAGGCGATTGTTGGGACGGTTGCCCGGGGGCTGGTACACCAAACCTCCCACCACGCGGGCTGCAAGATGTGTCGATCTATACGCAAAATGAAGATTTTAAGAAGTTAAGCGAAGGCCGTCGTGCGCCCGATCCTCGGGTGAAGATCCAGCTCGGTGACTATGATGTTTTCATTACACCGACGCTCAACAACACGGTTTATCCTGAGTGGAATGCTTCGCACGTCTTTCGTATCCGAGGCAACGAGTCGCTTACTGTGACAGTCACAGACGACGACGAGACCGTGGCGCACGATTTCTTAGGAACGTATCGCTCGGCACGAGAACTGATCCAACGGTGGGCAGAAGATCCTATCGGGCGTTTTTCGGCACCCCATCTTCCTCGGGTATTTGTGGAGGGGGGCCGCTTGATCTTGCGATCGTTCGGTCAAGTTGAGATGTTGGAACTCAAGATCGAACCCTTACAACAAGTGGTCAGCGATCCGCGTTGTGAAGGCGTGTATCGCGTGCGTATCGCAGAGGTCGATGTGACGGAGACCCGCGCTGATGGGAAGCCTTGGCACGCGGGGATCGGCTCCATGAAACTGCCTTCGCCGTTTTTGACGGTTTGGTTGGGAAACCAAAAGCTTGAGACTCCCGTTGCGCACCATCGCCTCAAAGCCATCTATCAAAGCCATCGTTTGATCCCGATCCGGCAAGATACCACGTTTACGCTCGAAGTATCGGACTTTTCCGTAGGATTAAACCTTTCGGTGGATCAAAGCGTGCGTGTGCCGTTTTTACCGATCCGCGTGGGGATCGGGATGCGGCGCGATCCTGACGTCCAGCAGATCGGTCAAACAGCCCACCTTTCGGTGTGTGAGTTGATCCAAGGCGCAAAACAAGGCAAAGTCCGTATTCCTGCGTTTGGTCGCGTCAAATCCGTCTTGATGTTCTTCGATAAGGTGCGTTGATCTGGATTTATTGGGGATGGGGTAGGTTGATAAGGGGGGACGATTCGTATCAGCCGTCGAGGAGATGGTTGAGTTCGATCAGGCTGCGTTCTTCGGCGAAGTGGATCTGTTGCAAAACATCGTAGAGTTCGTCATTTTCATCGATGTGTTCGAGCAATCCTGCGTATCCCGCTCCAGCACGCTTTTCGGTTTCCAAGGCTTCAGCCAACATCTCGCGGTAGTTGGTGGTGTGCTTGATCGCGGTGGGATCTTGTTCGGTGATGGCGACACCACCGAGGTGGACAATGGCTTCGCGGACTTGGCGGGCATGGAGGGTGGACTCGTTGGCTTCGCCTTCAAAGAAGGGCTTGAGGTGCAAGCGATGGAGTCCTTTGACATACGCGGCATAGTGCGAATACATCGCTTCGGCGCGTTTTTCCCAAGCCAAGATCTGGTTGAGTTTTTCGATCAATATGGCGCGATTTTTTTGTGTTTTGTTCACGAGGTGAACCTTTCTCTTTTTCAGTTTGTGGGGGATGAGCAGCCGCCTGATGTTTAGAGGTGTGGTGCAAAATGGCGCATCCAGCCGGGGGGGGTGCAAGGCAGCCGTCGAGCGAGGGCAAAGGTTACGTTTCAAGTGAGAGTAGTCAAGGGGCGAGCGATTTTTCCTCTCAGGAGTGGTTTGCGGGTGGGTTTGAGGCGTGTGCTAGTCGCCGTATTGTAGGCGTCTTCCTGTTTCTTTGAGATCCCAATGAACGATCAATCGGGGAGATTCGAGGTGTCCTTGGATGGAGAGGAGTTGGGCGTTGAGGCTATCGTAGAGAAGGCGTTGGGTGTCGATCTGTTGAAGTCGATCTTGATCGTCGTAGGTGAGTTTAATATCACCGATCTGATGGGGTTTTTGGTTGTTGCCGTAGCGCAAGAGAAGCGTTCCGACTTGTGTGATGCGTGCGTTGATGTCGTAGCGCAGCAGCAATGTATCGATTTGTTCGATGCGACCGAACTTATCGTAGGTAAAATGTATTTTTCCGATACGTTGGATGCGCCCAAGCTCGTTGTATTCGAGCGCGTAGCGATCGATGCGTTGGAGTCGGCGTTGTGGATCATAGCGTAGGGCGAAGCGAGGGTGGGGGCGGGTGGCTTCGAGGTGGACTTGGCCGTGGGGATGAACGCGGAGAGTGGCGTGCGGCAGATATACCCGTATGGCGTGAACGTTCCAGCGTTTGTTGAGGAAGAGTTCGGCGCGATGGGAAAGCGGCAAAGCCAAAGAAGCACCGATGATCTGCCCACCCGCAAGCATATCGAGGCGTTGGAGTTGGGCTTGGGCATGGAGGCTGTTTGGGGAGCAGAAAACGTAGAGGAAGAAAACAAGCAACAAGGGGTGTGCTTTGGAGGAAGGGGCTTTGAGAGGCAAGGTGCGGGAGAGTATCATGGTTCAAATCTCCGTTCTGTCGGTCATCTTTGTGTTGTGATGCAGCGATGCGGCGGAGGTCGTGCGCCTCTTTGACGAGGCTGTACGGTGCAAAGCTGCTTGCAGGTGTTTGTGATGTGTAGTATAGGCCAAAGTGGGCTTGTCAAGCCAAAGAGAAAAAAGCAGGACAGATCGGTTGATGCGCCGATATCTTCGTTTGTAGGGTTTATTGTTTTGTGTGATGTTCTCGGAAAGTTCGTGATCTTGCGTTGTGATGTGACCTATTTATCTCGGTACTCGCGCGGATCGTAAACAGCGATCCGTTGTGTAAGTCAACTTTCTTGTCTATTGACCGAGGTTTTCGATGGTCTGATCGCAGAAAGACACCCGTTGAAGGCGCTGTATGCTCGATCGAGAGAGAGACGGTGTTGAGGTTGTTGTGTGCGGGTTTGTGCTTTTTGTTTGAAGACGTGGGCCATCGGGAGCTTTTTTCGGTCTTGCCTGAAGGATGTGTGGATGCGTCACACAGAGTGCAGTCATTGTCATGCCCCGCTGGAGCAGATCGCGGCCCACAGCCGCTTTTGTCCAGTTTGCCGCTTTCCTCTCGATCCCGTAGAAGGCGGGTTTGTGCTAGAAAAACTTTTGCTGAAAACAGCGATGAGTTCGTTGTATTTAGCGTCTCCATCCGAGGTTTCGGAGCTTCCTCGCCCTTGTGTCCTCAAATTTCCCCATCCCTCGCTTTGGATGCGTGAGGGCAGCGAAGAGCGCATCCGAGAGGATTTAGCGAAAATAAGTGATGTTGCGGTTTCTTGCCCGCAGATCGTGTGGATGGATCGCCACCTTCGCCAAGATCCTGTACTGGGGCCTTTTTTTGTGATGGAACATCTTGAAGGGCGTACCCTACGGGCATGGTTGGTTGAACACCCTTGTCCCACACCCAAACAAGTGTTTTTTTTGGTTTTCCAGATGTGTCAAGCGTTGGAGGCGCTGCATCGAGGGGGGTGCGTTCATCGAGATCTACAACCCGAGAATATCTTCGTGCTATCCCCCGAGACGGATCACCCTGTGATCAAGGTTCTGGACTTTGGTTTGGCAAAGCCCAACGCAGGGAGCGACGGGGGAGACTTCACGCAAGGAGTGGTTGGGTCGCCCTATTATCTTTCACCCGAGCAATGTCTGAATCAACAAGTTGCTGCGCATAGTGATCTGTACGCCCTCGGTGTGATCTTGTACGAACTTTTAACGCAACGATGGCCGTTTGGTGAAAAACCCGAAGATATCGGATCTTCTTTGTTTACAACCTTGCACGCGCATGTGTCCGTTCCTCCCGAACCGTTGCGTGTGGCTTGTCCTGATCGTGGCTTTGCCGAAGATCTGGATCGTGTGGTCATGAAGCTGCTCGCTAAAGCGCCCGAAGATCGTTTTACACGCGCAAAAGAATTGTGGTTTGCGTTAGCCGACACACCGATCTTTGAAGGCGAAGCCACAACTCCCGCGATGCTTTTGAATGAAGATAAGCCTGCTCAAATCCGTGTTGAGGCGGAACTTGTGTCCTCGGAGCGTGTGGTTGTAGAACCTCCTCTTGTCGAACCCGAAGCGCCTGCTTCTGTCCGTGTGAGCGTCCGCCGTTATGAACCCTCACAACGCCCGCGCTGGATCTCTGGTTGGTTGATGTTGTTTTTGGGGACGTGTGCGGGAGCGTCGATGTGGAGCCTCGCTCCTGAAGGCCAATCTTGGTGGGGAGCGCAACTTCACAGGATCAAAACATCCGCCCCTTGGGTACCGTCTTGGTTTTTCCCCATATCGCCTTCCGTAAAGCCCCCACCCAAGGCGCTTGCCGCACAACCACGCGGGAAAAAGCCTACAGCACGCACAAGTCCCCTTGCTGCGATCCGCGCCAACCCATCAAGCTCTCTTCGTCATCCAGAGTCTCCGTCTGTTCGGGGTGCTAAACACCTTGCCGATCCACAACCCGTCTCCCCCACGATCTCTACGAAAGCACGCGTTGCTCGGCGAGCGCGTGCTTTTCGTAAACGGCGAGCGCGATCCGTCGTTTCTGCCTCGCTTGATCGACCCAAGCCCACGACACAACAGGCCGAACCAGCCTCGCGTCCGCGCCCTGTTGTTCCGTCGGACCATGAGACAAAGATCCCAAACGCACAGCAACCAGCGACCGAAGAAAGTCCGCGTCTGGTTCGCACGATCGAGAACACCCCTTCGGTTGTACCGAGCATTCCAGCCAAAGACACAACGCCGATTCGCCTTCCTTCTCCGTCTACACCGCCTCTTCGCCCTGTTGCGTTGCGCGTCGTGGATGCTCCTTCTGCTTTGAAAGACGGTATCCCGCCTTCGATCGTCCCGTCTGCTCCTCGTATTCGTGTGAGCACGTCGCCTGTATTGCCTTCTCCTTCGCACGATCACCAACCCCCTGAAACCAAAACAGAAACACCTTGCAAAGCAGCAAAAACCCCCTGCAAAAAATCCGTTGAAATCGCGCACAAAGAACCCACTCCTACCACCCAAAAGCCCAACTCTCCGACTCCTGCCCAACTTTCCCCCCAACGAGAAGCCCCAGCAACTCCTCGCATCGCTTCTCCTGTCGTTGTTGCGAATGCTGCCTCGCATCCAGCGATCTCAGCGATTCCGAACAAGCTAGAACCACCGAGCAAATCGCCCTCTCTCACAGAAAAGCAAACACAATCGACGACAGCGGATGGTTCGCAACCGACGACTACATCGGGCGATCCACAACCAACCGCTGTTGCAGGCGCACAAAAAGCAGACGCTGCTTTGAAGAGTAAAAACGGCGTCAAGGCCGTTGCAGCTTCTTCTACGAACGATAACTCACCCCTCCCGAAGATCGGTTCGCCTTCTCATCCGTCGCGACAGCATCCACCGGCTGTTTCTGCGCAAACCTCCTTTTCATCAAAAGCGCCTGTTTTGGGGCTTTCTGTGATGGCGGGGATGCGCATTCTTCCCTTGATTCCGCAACAATTGGTGCGCCTGATCTTTCCTACCAAACAAAACATTCTTCCTACCGCCAACAAAGCACCAACCCCCGATACGAACAAAGCAAATAACCCCGATATCTCTGATCCTACTGTGGCAACGTCTCCGAAGGTTCGACCAAATCTTCCGTTGCCTGCACCCTGTTCGGCTTCTACTCAATCTCCGAATCTTCCCTGTCCATCGAACGCTCCGCAACACATCACCGAACAGGCTCGCTCTGCGTCACCCCCCGAAAAACGAGACGCTGCGTTGTTGCCCTCTCCGACTCTCCCTCTTGGTGGGGCTTTGGAAAGGCCAAACCACAAGAACAGTCGCGCTCATGAACGTTTTCACTCACAACATCGCTTGTTTGAAGCGTTTCTTTTCCCCCAACATCCTCAACGCATCGAAACTACGATCAAAAGCAAACATCCCCTACGTTACTTCCTCCCTTTTTCGCAGCGGTGGGTGACCTTGTCTGATCTACCCGCCTCCGTTTCGGACACCGCTTCGATTCGTCTGCCACAAGAAAAATCGATCGATGCGGTGTTGTTGCGCCTCGAATCTTGCGCTGCAAGAATGTTTTTGTTGTTGCAGACAGGTGCGGAAGAGAGCGCATTAAAAGCTGCGGTGTTGTGTGTTCTCGCGCAAAAAGACCATACGAGCGCCCACGAAGAACCCAAAAAAAAGGCGATCATTCGGGAGTTTTTGGCGAGTGCCTATTATCTCCACTCTTTACAGGGCATGCGTCGGATCTTGCATTTCGCATGGGAAGAAAACTTCGACAAGGAACCGTCCCAAGGTCTCGAAGAGATCTTGCGTTTGTCAAACGAAACGAAGTCAAGCCTACAACAGATCATTCCCCTAGAGCAGCCGCTGTGGTCGTCTTGTGCGCGTTTTCGTGAAGCGCAAACCAAGGCTTGGTTGTCTTGGCGTATCCGTGGTTTCTTGGACAGTGCGTTGTTTGGGCATCGCCTGACGCCTGCTCAACGTAAGCATTTTGCCGAAACAGATGCGCGTCTTCGTCAAGAAGCTCGCTTGTTGTTTCGTGATGCTGTACGGGCCGACCTTGACGCAGGCGTCGAGCACGTCTGTGCGCAGCGTTCGCTGTTGGGACTCCATCTCTTGCGTGAACCCACGCTGCTTCTCCCCAAATCACCGCGCTAGAACGGTATTCCAAGATCGCAGCGACATGGGGGATGGGTTTGTGTGGGGTGTCATCGCTGCACTTTAGGCGGTGGCTTCGGGGTCGAAGAGCGCAACGGCATGGGGAATGGTTTGTGTGTGGGGCATCCCACGCCTTACAAGGGACTTTCGCCCCTTGACCCCTTCTGTGGTGTTGCTTGGGGGGCGGAAGGTGGGTTCTTAGGTGACGGGTTTCGATATCGTGTTGCCTCAGTTCGGTGCGGGGCGCTGGCCGGTGACGCATTCGTGAATGAGTGCGTCACGGTATTCCGCCAGCAACGCCAGTTGCCGCTCGTAGCTTCGGTGTAATTCGTCCAACTTCGTCGACTTCTTTTGATAGGTGCAAAAGATTTCTGCCTGTTCCTCGATCGGAGGAATTGCAATCGTGATGCTTTCGACTTGTGCGCTGCTGATGTTGAATTGCGCTGAGCCGGTCACAAGCAGGAGGATTTGCTCTGCCAACAATTTGGACTGCACGACAAGGCGCAAAAAGTCGGGAGATAACTTGTTGTTGTGGATGACAAAACGCCCGACACGTTGATTGAGTTGGAGCGGCAACGACTTGGCAGTCACGAATGCAAAATTTCCCAAGCTACCCGTTTCACCGACGCTGCCAGACATCCCGAACAAGATGTCGCCTTCACAAAGAGCAAAACGGGCGACGGTTTGGGTCGGGGAAATCTTGGCGGGAGCGGAGAGGTCGAGTTCACCGCGTTTGAGATTGTTCATGCGGACGACAGGCACACCTTCATCCGCGAAATCTTTGGGGTCGAAGGCGTATCCACCTTGAAGCCGCGCCAGTCGTCCAAGGCGAACGACCTCCCAATGCTTTGGAATCTCGCCGAGCCAAGGGACGCCGGAGTCTTTCAGCGGGACGCGGAGGGTGAGGCCGCAGGTGACGGCCTGCTGGAGGAGTGCCGTTCGCTGCTCCCGCAACAATTCCATCTGCCGCCGCCGCAAGCTCATTAATCGGTCGATCTTCGTCGTTGCTGAGTCGAGATAGGTTGCGATGCGTTGTTGCCCCGCGTTGTCGGGAAAATCGAAATGCTGGCTGAGATAGGAGCAACAATCTAGGTTCTGAATGCCTGTCGTCTGCTTGGTGTGCGGAATCGACGCGCCGCCTTGATACAGACGACGCATGAGATATGCGAGGTAGCGCGGATCGTGCGTGCTTTTCGGGCGGAGTAATCCGATGAAATTGGAACAGACGGCAACGAAGTTATGGTCAAAGCGAACAGCGCGTCCGACGGGCGTTTGCTCGCCACCACCGGACTTCTCTAAGAGCAAGTCACCACGTCGTAGAAGACGACCGTTCTGTTCGGAGCGCGAGATGTTGCGAAGGGTGAGTTTGTCCGTCGTGACCAATCCAAGGTCGTCATCGAAGTCTGCTGCGCGGACACAAACTATGTCGTTGGCGTCGCTCTGCGGGTCGCGGCCCCAAACCCCACCAAGAATCGGCTCAAAAGCGAACTTGAGTCTCATGAGTTTCATCCCTTCGCGATCTCTCGTAGGAGGTCATCGGTTTCCTCGTCTAGCTTGAGCAGTTCGGCGGCGATCTCGGCGGTGGAGCGCAGCGGAACGTGTTCGTAGAAGTATTTGCTGAAACTGATTTCGTAGCCCACCTTGTCCTTGCTACGGTCCATCCAAGCGTCGGGTACGTGCGGCATGATCTCGCGGGCGAAACAGGCGTCGATGTCCTCCTTGAGAGGGACTTTCTCGTAGTCGCGCTGTTCCGAGTCGGGCACAAGCTGGCCTTCGTTCTGCACCGGCTCGGCGTTTTCATCGCGCACACAGAGGGTGGCGCGGAGGGTCTTGACTAGGCCGACAGTTAACTTCCACGGCAGCGCCTTTGCCAACGTGGCGAAGAACTTGGCGTCGTCTTTCCACGGCGCTTGTTTGGCCAGCGTGTCTAGTGCGGTGGCAAGCTGAGCGGCCCGACCATCCTTGAGATTGAGTGTCGCGGCGTCCACGCGGAGGGTCTGGCGTTGTTCGGGCGTGAGGTCGTAGCGCAGCCGCAGCGGGCGCTCCACGCAGACCTTGGTATAACCGAAGTCGCTGGTGTCGAAAATCTTGCTGACCTTGCTTTTCTCGAATGACTCGTAGATGGCGAGGATGGTGGTTGACTGGTCCTCGCTGATTTCGAAGCGTTTCTTGCCGAGGTTGCGGCGGAGCTGGGTGGTAAATTCTGGACCGCTGGCGTTGATGAGCTGCACCTTGCCGCGCCTTGCGGCAGGTTTCCGGCTGTTGATGAGCCAGATATAAGTAGCGATGCCGGTGTTGTAGAAGAGATCGTTGGGCATGGCTACGATGGCGTCGAGCCAGTCGTTTTCGAGCAGGTGCTTGCGGATGTTGCTCGGGCCGCTGTCGGCGTCGCCGTTAAATAGGGGAGAACCGTTGAAGATGATGGCGATCTTGCCGCCCTGCGGGGACAGTTTGCTTAGCTGATGGAGCAGGAAAAGCATCGCGCCGTCGCCAACGTCGGGTAGGCCGGGACCGTAGCGGCCCGCCACACCGCGCATGTGCTCGGCCTCGATCTCCTCGCGGATGTTCTTCCAGTCCTTGCCGAAGGGCGGATTGGAGAGCATATAGCTGAACTGTTTGTCGGGGAGCAGGTCGCGGGAAAGGGTGTTCTCACGCTTGATGTTCTTCGGATCCTCGCCCTTCATCAGCATGTCAGCCTTGGCGATGGCGTAGGTTTTTTCGTTGATCTCCTGACCGTAGAGATGCACGTCGAGGTCGGCGTTGATCGCGCCGAGTAGGTGTTCTTTGGCGAGGGTCAGTATGCCGCCTGTGCCGCAAGCGGGGTCGTAGATGGCGATGAGCTTTTCGCGGGCCAACTTGGCGCGGTCCGGCTCGAACACGAGCTTGACCATGAGGCGGATGATGTCGCGTGGGGTGTAGAATTGTCCAGCAGCCTCGTTGCTGGCTTCCTTGAACTTGCGGATGAGGAACTCGAAGATCGTGCCCATCCCGTGGTTGTCGACGGTTTCGGGCGAGAGGTCGGCATCGGCGAACGCTTGGGTGACTTTGAAGAGCAACCGCTTGCGCAGCAGGGTCTCGTAGATGGGCGAGAGGCCCTTTTCCTCGCCACCAGAAAAATTGAGCAAGATATCCTTCACATTCGCACAGAAGCCGTCGAGGTATTTTCTAAAGTTCTGGCCGATGTCGTTCGGACACGTAAGCAGATCCACGAGCGAATACTTGGAGGTATTGTAGAACGGTTGACCGGCGGCCTTCTTGAGGAGCGCGTCGCGGGTTTTCGTGGGGGTCTGCTTGTATTTCTCGGCGGTCATACGGACGGATTCACGGCTCTTTTCAAGCACGCAGTCGAGGCGGCGCAGCAGCGTGAATGGCAGGATCACGTCTTCGTAATTCTTGGCCTCGTAGTCGTCTTTGATCAGATCGGCTATCTTCCAGAGAAACTCGGCGATTTTAGAGTGATTCTGCATCAGATCTTCCTGTTTTTCTTTGCACGCATGGTGTCGGCGGGTGCGTATGTGTCTTTCGGGCCAACGATGCCATGATTCCGCAGCCTGTAGGCTCTCTTTGCCAACACGGAGTCATGAGGGTTCCGCCAAGCAGCGGGCGTGGTGCTTCGCCCTACAAAACGAACCCCATCGCGTGATTCCTGCCCGTATCAAAAGTGTTCGGTGCGGAAGGTGAAATAGAGGGATGCAGGTGAAGATTATTTCTTAAGGGGAAGGAGGCAGCGTTTTCTGATAAAAAGTGAGGACGCGCTCTTCAAAGGTTTTGCGCTGCTGTTGCCAAGTTTGTGTGTGTTTTCCGTCTTTGACAATCCAGAGCGTCTTGGGATCTCGGGCAGCACGAAAGAGTCGATGCGCGTGCGATGGAAAGACCACACGGTCGACACCACCGTGGATCAACAAGATCGGGCGGGGGGCGATGCGAGCGACGTGGGCTTCGGGGTTGATCGTGTCGAAGTCTACGCCCGTTCGCAAGTTGTACAGCCAAAAAACGATGGGCAAAAGCGGCCAACGTGGGAGTCCGTAGAGTTCGTGGGCGCGTTGTGCGACGACGTCCTTGACGGATGCAAACCCTCCTTCAAAGATGCCGGTGGCGACGCGTGGATCGCGTGCCATGATTTGAATGCTGATGGCCGCACCCAAGGACTCCCCGAATAAGCCGATGCGATGGATGCGCTTGGTTTTTTCAACAAAGTCGATGGCGGCGTGGAGGTCTTGGCGTTCGAGTCCTCCCATGCTGTTAAAACTGCGCTGGCTTTGGCCGCAGTTTCGGTAGTCCAAGGCCATGACGTGAAAACCCGCCCGATGAAGCGCAGGCAACAAGCGCAACGAAGCACGACGATCTCCGCCTCGACCGTGCGAAAAGATGATCGCCCGAGTCGCTTTGGGCGCAGGAACCCACCACCCATGAAGGCGCGTCCCGTCTGCCGAGGAAAAAGTGATCTCTTCGTAGGAAAGCCCCCGTTCTTTGGGGGTTTTGCAAAAGACAAAACTCTCTGCCCAACAACGCGGAGGGCCGGGATACATCAACATCGAAGAAAAATACCAGCCCGCCCCAAACAACAGCAGAACAAACAAACCGAAAAAGATCGAACACAAGCGGATGATTCGAGAAAAACGAAAAGAGGAGAGGGGAGCCTCGGTGGTCGTTGTCATGTGAAATCCTTTTGAATCGATGGACGGGCGTTTTCAAGACCATCAGACAGCCAACCGTTTTGTGCCAGCCAAGCCACGACGCGATCGCAAGCCTGTTGTGGGGAGAGTTGACTGCTGTCAAGGATACATTCGGCGCAAGGGTCGATCTCAAAAGCGATGTCCACGCCGATGACTTCGCCAAGATCAGGAACTGCCTGTCCTGTTTGTTTGCGCCAGAGGGCCTTGCGGTACATCTCGGCCATCACAAGACCTTGATGGCGCGATGACTCCCGCTGCATCGCGATCTCCAACGGACACGTCACGTAGATCTCGGCAAATCGAACGATCTTGTCGCGTGCGTGTCGGCGCATCGTTTGGCGATAGGCTGTTCCATCAAGCAAGAGGCGCTCGCCCGTATGGACGCGCTCAGCGGCCATCTCTGCAAATGCGCGGTATGCTGATTCGCGCTCTTCGCGGGTATAGCCGCCGTCAGGCAAGTGCAGCTTGCGCCATTCATCCATCTGCAACAGCACAAGTCGCGGCTCCTGCGGATGTAGCGCTTCAAATACGCAGCGAGCGATGGTGCTTTTGCCCGAACCCGGCAGCCCCACGAACCATAACGCCCATCCTTCCGTGTTTTTTTGTGCATGATTGTTTGTTTTGTATTCAGTCATCGGCACCTCCAAAAAGATGGGCCATTTCGTATCGGATAGGGCTTACGCAGTTGGATACGAAAAAGGCCAATGTTCGGGCGCGGGCGGTTCGCGAACCGCCCCTACAATGTGCTGACATCTCAGGAGTTTCCTTTTCAACTGCGTAACTCCTATCCGATAGGACTTACGCAGTTGAATGGTGTTGTGGGGTTTCGCTCCGCGCCCGACGTTCGATGGTTTTGGGGCTTTGCCCCACGCCCCGCCATCGACTGTCGCCCCTTGGCCCCGTATCGGCGAAGCGATCATCGTTTTTCACACAACGACGCTCTCGCTTGGAGGGGTGCGAACACGGGGGTTTTTGGCAACTGCGCCACTTACACAAACAGTGATGTTGCTCGATGTCACACGAACACGGGGGTTTTGGCCGTGGCGCGAGTCCCATCGTATCAGCCTTTGAGATAGTGGTTGATATCGCGGTAATCGAAGCGTGGCTCTTGGAGGACAGCTTCGAGAAAATGCAAGAGGCTTTGGCGCAGGGCGGGAGGATGCGTGGGATACCACTGCGGCGAGGCGATCACTAGGCCACGAAAGACATAAAAGGGGGCGATCACCTCGCAGATCTCGTGATCTTGGGTTGCTTCGAGGTATGTTTCCCAAAAAGCAAGATACATCTCCCAAAAAGGCCCTTTGAGCGTGGAGGCATCGGAGAGTCCGAACAGCAGATAATTGGCGGTCATGGTTGCGATATCGTCGGCAGGCTCGCCCCATTCGCCACGGCTGCGATCGAGCGTCATAAATGCCCCATCTTCGGTCACCAACACATTCCAAGGATGAAAATCTCCATGTACCGCAGCCAAACGATGCGAATATTCGCGCAAACGCCAACGCCAACCCACCAAGGCGTGTTCGAGTGCTTGGAATCGTTCAGGAGCGAAGGCTTCGTAAGGATGCGGATAACCGTCGATCAGGCCGTATATGCACTCCGAACTGCCGATCAGCTCGCGGATACGGCGATGGTAAAGATCCGGCGCGGTATGTTTGTGAGCATGGACGCGGGCCAACCACCGCGCAAAGTCCTCGACCAGACGGCGATCTTTGCTGCGGTAGTCGCCCTTTTGGATGCGAACAAGGTCTTTGAAATAGTCGTACCCTTCGAGCTTTTCATGCAAAATAAAAAACTCTTGAGGGCGGCGAACTGGGATCATCTTTCCTGTTTCATCGACGTATCCGATGCCTTTGGGACGGACGTGCTTCTCCATGTGGGCTTCGGTGGCGTATTGAAAAAGCAAGATGGCTGCGCGATCCCAAAAAAATTGGTGGCCATAGGCGTCTCCTTTCATTACCGAAAGAACGGCCTCTTCGACCTGTTCACCCCGTCGATAACGCAGCAACAGCGGCTTGCCATAACCAAATCCTTTGATCCCTTGTTCGCTCAGATCTCCGATCGGGCCGATCCCTTCGAGGGTGACGGGTTCTTCAAAGGCTTGTTCGAGGTATTGTTGGATGGCTTCTTTGCGTACATCAACGGTCATCGATCGATCTCCTCGGTTTTTTGGTCTTGCAGATTGGCAAAGGTTGTTTGTTGTGCGATCTTGGTCGTTGTGTCAAGTTGTTGCGGGTGTTTGGAACCTTTGCAGCTTGTCTTGAAAGAGCAGCATCGCGTATTTGTGGGTGCGTTGCTTTGATCCGCTCGGTGTGTAGGAGTTTTCGGTGAAAAGGTGGAGACGGGTGTGTCGTTGGTTTGGCTTGGATGGAGCGATCGGTCTCGTTGGAGCGATCTTTTTGGGGAGTGGGTTGGTGGGTTGTGCGCAGCCGATCTTGTCGATCGCATCGGTGACATCGGAGCGTTTGCAAGATGATCGCGTTTTGATCAAGGTCGAGATCAAAAACACAGGAACTGCCGCTTGGATCGGCAGTGTGGGAGATGGGGAAGATCGCTTTTGTGTGCGTGTGTCGTGGTTTGCGCAAAAGCCCGAAGAATCTTTTGCGCACGCCGAACGCTGCTTCGATCAACAGATCAACAAGCAACAAGGCACGACACTCAACTTGCTCTCCAGTTGGGCGATCCCAAAACCCACCACCACCGCCACCAAGATCCAGATCCGTCTTGATAGTTTTCTGCCTAACCCGGGGGCTACTCTTCAAAAAGAGATCGATAGCCCTTGACGGATCAAGCGCCTTTGTGTGGGCGCTGCCTTCGCCCAAAGGCTACTCTCCAAAAAGAGATCGATAGCCCTTGACGGGGCGCACGAACGCTCGCACGGATTTCTTTTGGAGATCACGTCACTTCATTCCTTATTGTGTAAGTATGAAATCAATCCCATTTGTGTGGGGAGTGCCTTGGTTTTCTTGGTGAAGGGGTTTGTTTCAAACTTTTTTCATGTGTGTAATATTTCTGCTTGACTTTTCTTTGAACCTGCGTTACTGTCCCGCCGCGTTTCAAGACGGTTTGGTCATCTCACCGTAATCATCGCCTTTTTAAAGCGTTTCCGCTTTTTTTATAGATCCGTTTTATTCTTACTCGATACGTTGTGTTTTCGGGTCATCCCGAACAGAGAGGTTTTGTCATGTGTATGCAAGTGAATCGTCGTTTTGAAGAAGCCTTCGTTCCTTCGGTTGCGCGGGTTGGTTTGGTCTGTCCATCGTGGCCGCATCCTGAGATGGGCGTGGTCGAGTTGCAAAACGCCAGCATCGTGTTGGGGCCGCAAAACGATCTGAAAAGCAAAGAAGCGATGCACGATGCGATGGGTTGCGTGGAAGTTTATCTCCAAGTCTTTCGCGGCTTGCCTGTGCGTTTTCGCATCCAACACGAACTACGTCAGATCTATCGCCCCTTGCCACCGCGTTTTCAGGCCGCACTCGAACAAGCGCTTGCTCATCACGCCGCACACATCGAACAAGATGCAACGTGGGAACTGTACGGCTTGCGTTATGGCAAGTTGAGCGAAGTCGCGGATCTCGTGGTTGAAGAACTCAACCGAGAGATCGATGCTGTTGAGCTGTCACGCCGTTTGTGCGCAGTCATCGGTCATGATGTCGCGATGTTGCCTTATCCTGCTGTGTGTCTTGAAGCGCGCACTACCGATATCCTCACGCACAAAGAATGGCGTGGCCCCCTTGCTTCGGACGATATCGCGATGATCCACCACACCTTCCCGATGTTGGCGGTGTACGGCGAGGCAGAAGGTAAGAATTGGAATTAGTCGAGAGGTATTAGGTGAGGCGGGGTGGTTTAAGGGTGAGGAGGGAACATTGTGTGCGGCGGGACACGCGATCAGCGGTGTTGCCGAGCAAAAAGCCTTGGAGTCCTGTACGACCCACCGAACCCATGACGATCAGATCGCAGCCGTTTTCTTCGGCATAACGGGTGATCTCTTGATCGGGGGTGCCGACGGTCAGGTGGGTGTGGACGTGGATATCACCAAAGTCAAAGTCAGCGATAAAGCGAGCCATCTCTTCGCGTGCTTGGTCTTGCATGACCAACGGAAGATTGAGGGCTTCTTCAAACGCACCGACACCAGCGGGCAGCGGAAGAGTGCCAAACTCGACGATGTGGAGGACTTCGAGGCTGGCGCCTTCGTGGATAGCGAGCGCAAAGGCTTCTTTGAGCGCCATCTGTGAAAGTTCGGAGAAGTCGACGGGGACGAGGATCTTTTGGAAGCCGGGTTCTTTGTCGGGGCGAACGAGCAGAACGGGTACATCGGCATGACGAAGCAGGCGTTCGGCGGTGCTGCCAAGCAGGATGCGCTCAAGGGCGGAAGCGCCTGTTTTTCCGATGACGAGCAAGCTCACATCGTCTTTTTGGCAAAAGGCCAATAGTTCCTTGTAAGGTTTTCCGCTACAGATGTGGACTTCGTAGATCACCGAACCACCGACTTTTTGAAGTAGCGCGTCGATATCTTTTTTGGCTTCTGCGTGGATAGCGGCTTCGAGTTCGGGAGGGGAGAGGGTCATCAGGTGGTTGTATTGGAGCAGAAGGTCGTCGATGGCATGAAATAGGGTCAGTTTGGCGTGATGGCGCTGTGCGAGGCGGACAGCCTCGTGGAGCGCGATGCGGCAAGACTCGGAAAAGTCGTAGCCAATAACGATGTGTTCAAAGATTTTCGTGGTCATGAGATATCCTGTGTTCGCTAGGCCGGGATGAGGCCGTTTAACGTGGACTGGCTGCGATATTTCCGCCATCGACGGTCAAGATCGTGGCGGTGGTTTTTTCTGCAAGTGCAAGGTGTAGGAAGGCTTGCGCGACATCTTCGGCGTAGACTTCGACACCAAGGAGGTTTGCGCGGAAGTAGGCTTCGGGAGCGAGGCCACGCGCAGCGGCGCGTTGCTGGACGAATTCTTCGGTAAATAGGCCCGTTCGGATGCGATCGGCGTTGACAGCGTTGGCGCGGATCTTGTGGGGGGCGCCTTCGAGGGCATATTGCTTCATCAGGGCCATCGTTGCGGCTTTTGCGGTGGCATAAGGGCCGAACTGAGGGCCGGGATCGAGGGCGGCTTTGGAGACGTTGAACAGCAAAGCACCGCCGTATCGTTGGCGTCGCATGATCCGTGTTGCGGCTTGGGCGAGGGATTGGTGCGAGAAGAAGTTGAGGGCAAAGCTGCGTTGTAAGAGATCGTCTTCGCAGTCGGCCATCAGGGATTGGAAGGCGGCCCCTGCGTTGGAGAGGACGAGGTCGATCCCGCCGAAGCGATGGACACAACGGGAAACAGAGGCTCGGACGGCGTTGGCGTCGGTGACATCGACCATCTGCCATTCGACCGATGCGCCCGAACGACGGAGCTGTGTGGCGGCTTCTTGGAGACGTTCGGCTTGGATATCGATGAGGTAGAGGTGAGCGCCCGCTTTGGCGAAGGTTTTTGCACAGGCGAGTCCGATCCCCGAGGCAGCCCCTGTGATGTAGGCGACTTGGCCTTGGAGGGGAGGAGCGCTGCTTTTGCCGAGCTTGGCTTGTTCGAGCGACCAGTACTCCATCTCAAAGATATCGGCTTCGCTGACGGGCTGGTACCGGCCAATCGCCATCGCGTCTTGGATGGTTTCGAGGGTGTGTTCGTAGATATCGGCGGCGATCTGTGCGGCTTTTTCTTGGGGAGCGATCGTCACAAGACCGAGGCCCGCGATCAAAAACACACGTGGCAGACGGTCGAGTTCGGTTTTGGCGGTCTTTGCGCGTGTTTGTTGGCGCGTGAAATAAGCGTGGTAACGCTCTTGGTAGGCAACGATCTCGTTGCGAAGGTGCATACGCAAAGCTTCGGATTCATGGGGGATATCGTGGATGACGCAGGGGGTGGGTTTGGTGCGGATCACATGATCGGGGGTGATCGGACCGAGTCGCGTCCAAGACAGGGCTTCGGTGCTGGAGGCAAATTGGCGCGTGGCTTCGGTGCTGCGGGTGTGGATCACCCAAGGCTTTCCGCTTAGTTCGTGGTACAAACTCCGAAGTATCGGGTAAAGTTGTTCGATGACCTGTTCGGGTAGTGCTTGGGGATGGGGGATCGTGAGGGTGCGGCGTTGGGCTTTTTGGATGTAGGCTTCGGCGAGAGTGACTGCTTCGATGTGGCGTTCGTAGCTTTCTTGGGCGGTGTCGCCGAAGGTGAATAGCCCATGTTGAAGCAGCAAAAGTCCCTTGACATGGGGGTTGGCTTCGTAGGCTTCGGCGGCTTTTTTGGAGAGCGCAAAGCCGGGCATGATGTAATCGACGATGGCAAGGGAATCGCCGTAGATCTGTTTGCAGATCGTTGCGGCATCTTCTTGGTCTACGATGGCGAGGATGGCGTCTGCATGGGAATGATCGATAAACTTGTGTGGAAGGAACGCATGCAGCAGCGCTTCGACCGAAGGGTTGGGCGCGTTGAAGTCGAGTAGGTGGGTTCGTAGCTCGTTGACCATCTCTTCGTCGGAGAGAGCGGGAAGGGCGCGAAGTTTGCGGCAATGGGCCAGATCAACGCAAGGAAAGCCTTGGGGTTCGATGGTCTTGAGATCCCAGCCGCTGCCTTTGACGGCGAGAACTTCGATCTCTTCGCCGAGTTTGTTGCGGATCATCGTCTTGACAGAGGTGTTTCCGCCTCCGTGTAAGACCAGCGCGTCTTCTTGGCCGATCAGACGGGAGGTGTAAACGCGCAGGGCGATATCTTCGTTGTGGGCGGCGTAGTGTTGGATCGCCTCTTTTGCGGCTTGATCCGACCATCTTGTTTGCATCCGCGTTCCTTTCTTGTCGGGTGCGAGGGGCTTTGAGGTTCAGGAGGAGCACATGATTGGTGTTATTTGTTGGAGCAGTTTTGGGGCGCTGCCCCACACCCTGCAAGGGAGCTTTGCCCTCTTGACCCCGTGTTAAACGTTTATAGCGGTTCTTTTCGGAGGTATTTGCGCAGCGAAGGATGAGGGGAAGCGATCACATGCAGGCTGATGACTTCGCCGACTTGTTCGGCTATCTCGACGCCGATCTCGATGGCTTTTTGGACTTGTTCGACATCGCCCCAGATTTTTGCGGTGATCGTGCCGCTTCCGATATCTTCAAATCCCAAAAACTCGATCGTGTAGGCTTTGAGCATCGAATCCGATGCCGCGAGGGCGGCTGTGTAGCTCGCACATTCCAACAGGCCAAGGGCCTCTTCCAAGCGGTGAGGAGTGCTCATCGTTTCTTCGGCGTGGAGACCCCTGCCTTTAGGCGGGCTTTGAAACGCCGTCCTTTCTTCGTGCGTAGGCGTATCCATCGGTGTGTTGAAGGATACGACAGTGTTTGTAAGAAATGCCTTGTGTGGTGCC
>CAUJFU010000485.1 GCA_963169055.1 Myxococcota bacterium | reverse complement strand
AAGCGTGCGCGTCGAACTGAAGGAAGACGAACCCATCACCTATGCGCCTTCTTTTGTGCGCGTACTCAACCGTGTACAACATATCCAGATCCGCTATTCGACCTTCTCGCTCCAAGAACATTTGCGACTTTTTGACGCCTGTGATCTCGGTGGATGGGTCGGTTTGGAGATGGCCTATCCGATGCGAACCTTTGACCCTAGCGCGGTGGGGCAGTTGTTGCAAAAGCTCTGCTTGGTGCAGATGCCGAAGCTACGGAGCTTTCGGATGGCAGGTTATCCCATCACCGACGAAACGCTTCATGTGTGGCTGTCGAGTGTAAACTGGCCTTCGTTAGAAGAGCTCCAGCTCCGCCACGCTGGCCTCGCAAACCAAGAAGCCAAGACGCTCGCCCGCTCGCCTCTGTTGGGATCGCTTCGCTCTCTCGATCTTTCATACAACCGCCTTGCTGACGATGGACTGTTGCAACTGGCCCAAGCATCGGCCTCCAAGCTTACACGACTTTCTCTTGCGACCAACGGCTTGACCGATCGAGGTCTCACAAAGGCGCTACCTTCGGCGTTGCTCTCTTCCATCCGCGATCTCGATCTGCGCTTCAATGATCTTTCGGATGACTCGATTCAACAGATCGCAGAACATCTGCCCAAAGCACGATGGGAGCGGCTCCAACTCCACTTCAATCCCATCCGCGCTTCGGCCCTTCGGACTTTGCAAGATACTGCACAACAACTCCAACGCGATCTCGATCTCGCTTATCCTACAACCACCGCCAGTTTCACATTCTACCAAGATGCCCTTCGCTCCGAGCCTTTCTTTACGCACCAAGAACCAGCCGACGCTTTCTTTACGCATCAAGAACCAACCTACGATCCCCCCTCTTCTCTAACGCCGGATCTTTCGGAACTACCGTACCTTCGCCCTGTGTTGTTGGGTGTTCGTTCGGAACATCGGAATCCTTGGATGATCGAGTCCGCTTCCACCACGCACATCGGGCATCTTCGACAACACAACGAAGACGCGGTCGCAACGTTCCCCAACGCGCAAGTCTTCATCGTGGCGGATGGTATGGGCGGCGGATCGTCGGGCGATATCCCTTCTGGTTTTCTGATGAGCTTTCTAGCGCGAGGGCTCGGGGAAGCAGATATCCCCTTGCCTTGGAGAGAACTCGAACGAGCCTTGCCCTCGGCTGAAACCAAGCGCTCTTTTCACCTCCCCACCCCCAAAGCCGCATCGCTGTTGTTGTTGCTCCATGAAGCCAACTTGGCCTTGTATCGGTTCTCTTCGGGCGCAGAAGGCATCCCTTACCTTCGCGGCGGTGCAGCGACCTTTGCCGCTCTCGCCATCGAAGACGAGCAAGCATGGGTCGCCCACGCAGGCGATTGCCGAGCTTACCTGTTCCGCGATGGCCAACTCTTCCAACTGACCGAAGATCACACGCTATGGCGCGAATGTATACGCATGGGACTCTTGCGCTCGCCCCAAGATATCGAAGAATTTCCACACAAAAACGTTGTTCTACGCGCCATCGGATGCACCGAATCCTTGGATATCCAACTGGCTTGTTTCCCCATCCAACCCAACGACCTGTTTTTCTTATGCTCTGATGGCGTCCACAGCGAACTCTCTTCTCAAGCACTATCGGACTTCTTCAACGCACACCAAGGAAGCCCACAACAGATCACACCCGCTTTCCTCGCACGCATCCTCCAAGAACCTTGTCGAGACAACTTTGCGTTTCAATGCGTGCGCGTACACAACGCTCCCCTTTAACAGCCCCCTGCTCCACACCCACATCGCCCCTCAATGATGACCCTGTGTTTGGTTTCATGGGGCGCTGCCCCAAACCCCGCAAGGGACTGTCGCCCCTTGACCCCGTATTGGCGAAAAGATCACTGTTTTTCACACAGACGACGCTCTCGCTTGACATGGCGTGAACACGGCTTTTTTTGTCGACCGCATTGCTCCTGTATTATCGGTTCTTTTTCAACACGGATTGGCGTGCTCTGGCTTTGTCGTTTTGTTGTTGGTTCTTTTTCAACACGAATTGGCGCGCTTTGGCTTTGTCGTTTTCTTGCTGGTTTCTTTTGGCTTTGTCGTTTTCTTGTTGGTTCTTTTTCGACGCGAATTGGCGTGCTTTTCTGTCATGCACCACGATCTGGGCCTTGGTGAACTGTTGTTTTGCTTTTGCATCGTGTACCACGATCTTGGCCTTTTGGAGTTCTTGTGCGGCTTTTTTGACTCTCTGTTGTCTCACTTTTCTATCGTGTACCACGATCGATGAACCACCGCTACGCAAAGCCTGTTTTGCAGCTTCTTGTTTGGCTTTTCTATCGTGAACGACGATGTTGGCTTTTGAAAGCTGCTGTGCGGCTTTGGCCCCTTTTTGCTTTTTGTCGTGAACGACGATATTGGCTTTCGCAAGCTGTTGCGCCAATTTGGCGGCTTTGGCAGCCTTTCGCTTCGATGGGGGCAATTGTGCCGAAGAAGTGTTGGTCAAACCGACCAGAGCAAAGAAACCCACGAACAATACACCGAGAACTCGTTTCATTCGTCTCTCCTTTGAGGAAGTAAAAAGAACAATGTCTCTGAGAACAAACCACTTGTTCCCATGCGACGTGCAGAACGGATAGGACGTCTTTCCAAGAACGACCCACCCAAGGCGACAGCAACTTGTCGTACACAGCCAATCAGATAACGCGATAGTGATCTATCGTACACAGCCATCCAACCAGAGCAAAGCGCCTTTGACGGACAAATGCCACAAAGCTTCACATCGCACAACAAAAAATTTCGCCGCCGAACAACACAGACCTAGCCCGAGATCGCCCAGCGGCGCTGAATCTCCGAAGAGACCGCGTAGATCTGCATGAGTGGTTCTGTAGGCGGTGGCTGATACGCCTCGATGCTTTGTCCTGACCACGAACACACCGAACAGCCAAACGGGCCGCAACAAAAACAAGTAGGCAGAGTGTCTACTTCTTGCGTGTTCTTCGCTGTGGTTTGGGCGTTTCCGCAGCTTTTCCCTGCTGCGCATCACCCAACAACAAACGACAAGCCGCGAGATGAGCGACCTCTTCGTCAAAAACGCGGCACGCTTGCTCGTAGCTTGTGCGTGTTTTTGTGCAAACCAACTTGTAGGGACTGCCTTTGCGCTCGGTGGTGTGTTCGATATCCAACCGATGTGTCTTGATCGTTTGCGCGAGATGTTCTCTGCGCTTTTCAGCGATCGCAAAGCGGTACGTTTGTTCTGTCGGATGTCTGAGAAAAACCTGTAGATCTCGACAGTCCTCACACTTGCAACCCAACTTCACAGACTGCGACCAATCTTTGGGTTCGGGGATCGGGTGTAACGTGCGCTGTTCTAGCTGTTTGATCACACGTTGCAAAAGCCCTTGTATCGGCTCCTCACAACAGGCCGAGGACTCCTGCAATAGTACAAGCGATCGAGCAGCAGGCAGCAAGATATCACGAAGATCGTACCAGTCTTCGTATCGAAAGGCATGCGCAACCCATTCATTCAAGAGGTCTCGCATCTCCAACGCCACCAGTACCCGACAAAAAGGCAGAAACACCGAGCGGCGCAAAGCCACTTCCGCTTCGATCTTCTTTTCCCTCGACTCGCTGCGTTCGGGATGTTCGCGCCAAAATCCCTGATGATGGGGTTTATCTGCCTCATCGATCTTCGGAGCCTGCTTCTCGGTCTCGTTGTCCCACGCACACAGCGTCTCAAAAAAAGTCGCCGCAAAACCTTGGCCAGTACGCTGATGCTCCGAACCAGCAGTCGCGCCCGTGCAAAGGTCTTCCAATATCCGAGTTATCCGACCAAACCGCACAGCACCTTGCTCCGTAGCTGAACCCAAGACGTGATCCTTGATCTCCTTCGCAAAAGACTCCCATCCCCAACGCTCACAAAGCTCTCGCAATATCCGCCCCTCTTCACCACTTTGCTGTCGAGGCAATATCTCCACAAGAAACCGCCGAACCAACGGTAGATGGCTCAGATCACGCAAGATCGACAACATCTCACCCGTCTCATCCGCGCTCGACTTCCAATAGGAAGGATAAAACCGCCAACGTGCTAAGATGCCTTCCGCAAACTCCCGACAAGATACATCTGTGGAAGGATCTTTCACCGAAGCCATCCAATGCCGTAACCCGATAATGCTCGTCTGTTGGCCGTTTTTCGCCAAAAGGTGAAAATGTTTCTTGGTCTCCCACAACACGACCGCTGCGATCCGATACCAGCGCTCCATCGACACCCCCTCGTTGCCTGTCGGGCCTTCGATGCTTTGCTCGTACTCAAATTCTTCCAGCGGTTGCGACGAGACGAATTCTCCACGAGAAAAAGGCAGACTCCCCAAAGGCAATGATTCCCCTGTTGGAGTCCACCAGTGCTCCAACACGCCGTCCTCGTCGTGAACCTCCTCAAACTCGGTGTCCGAACCGAATCCATCGGACTCATCGTACCCTCCCCAGCGACGACGCGGTGCCTCAAAACTGTCATACGAGGGAAACCCGACTTGACGGAAGGTCAGCAACGCAAGAAACACCTGCATCCCGTGTGCTTGTGCCAAACGCGACAAGCACACAAAGCGTACGGTGTCTTGGCCCTTCAGCTCTTGGGGTGAAAGCCCTGCCTCGGTGTATTGGTGTTTGAGCGGAAGGACGAGCTTTTCCACCACCCCTTCTTGCAAAGGCGGTTTGAGCAACGCAGCCAACGCACGCACAGGCTCATCATAACTCGGTGCTTTCGGGGTCTTTTGGCGGACCGACAAACAGAGATTATAGACCAAATTCGCCCGATACCCGCTCTCCACAGGCAAGACTTCGTGTACACAATCCGCATAAAAAGCTGCAAACCGAATCAAAAATGCGCTGTCTTTTCCGCCAAATTCGGTCGTTTCGATCTCGCCGTCGTGCTCCACGCGCAACTGCCCTCCTTCATGCGGACAAGGCAGATTGATCACCAACGTCGCAAACATCCCCTTCTGCTTTTCTGTGTCGCGGTGGCCCTTAAAGAAACCACCCGCCTCGTAAATCAACAATTTGTACGGCTCTGCCCGCACCTCGTGCGTCACGCCCAGCCCTCCACAAACCTCCCTAACGATATCCTCTACAAACCCCGCCCAGCGGGGATTACGAAAGGAAAATTGCTCGGCATCAATCTGCCAACTTCGCCGCACTTCCGTGTCCACCAGCGTTTCGGTTCCAAGACCGTACGGAGCAACCGATGCGTACGCGATCATCTTCTTGAGGGTGCCCTCCTGCAACGGCAACGCGCAATCTGTCCCATCCCCCAGCACAAGGCCCGGCAACACTGCATCGCGCTCTCCGAACACGCAGAACTGCGGAGAATCGGGCATATTCTCAAAAATCTCATCCACATCTCGCCCGATCTCTTGGCTCGTTTCCTCATCCAACCCGTCGTATTCTTCCGTCATCTTTCGGTCCTCCAAATTTCCTGTTGCGCTCAACGCCATCGTCTGGTACCCACATCCCACCGACATCTTCCGCGAGCTAACGTTTCGCTTCTACCGGCAACATCAATGCCCACGCTAGTTTCGAGGCTGTCGGCCCAAAGCCCTTTACGCCTTCCAATATCTTACGAAAATCCCCTTCGTTGCGTTGTTTCAGATGCACTTCTAACGCATCCAACTTTCCCTCTTGAATCGCATCCATCAGCGCCAATAAACGCGGCGCGATGATGTACGTGATACCACCGCGATCATAACCCGCCGCTTTCAAGGCATTGCCCAGCCCTGTCTCACCCATCCCCAACACCCGCAAAGGATCACAAAGCCCCACCTCTTCGAGCGCATCCCGCAGTCCCCACGCTTTTTCCAACGCATACGAATACGTCGCCAACGTCACCACCACCAACTCTACACACCGCGCTTTTGACAAAAGCATCGCTCTTCTCCAATCTGCTCGCATCTCGGACACTCACGCATCCGTTCCTTTTTTCACCACCGATTGTTGCTGTATAAGATATAGCGAAAGATAGGTTGCTTACTCGATATCGAGACGTTTGCTTCCAACGCCGATACCAAGGATTGGATCGCCACGTCCGGACTTACTCTCACAAGACAAGCAGCCAATTTCGGCTGTTTTTGGAGAGACTCTTCTAAATAACGAGACAGCTTGTCTATATCATATTCTCCCCCACGCTTTGGGATGTATGTGCTTTGTACAGCACGATCATCCAACGAAGACGGCTTTTCCCGCTTTGCAACGACGATCCCATTCTCTTCCACAAGAACATCTGTGTAGTACGATGGCGTGCGGGGCCTTACCTTTTGACCATGTTCATAAAAACCACGAAAGAAGTAGCCTTCGGGCCGTCCGTGACTTATCTCCAACAGTTGTTTTCGACAAACGCCCTGTCGACCACGGCAAACCATCAGGTATTGCGAAAAAAATCCCGCTTCTTTAGCTGTAGCGTGGATCTCTGAAAGCAATTGGCCTCGTGTTTGCGTCTCCATAACAAATAGAATCGGTCGAGTGCTTACAAAACCCAGTTCCTCTTCTCCAAGAAGTAATCTCCATTTTTTTGGCAACTCTTTCAGCAATTCTTGCGACGATTTTTCTACCGAAATCGTTTTTTTTTCTTCTGACGTCAACCCTTTCTGCTTGTTTAAGGCAGCCTTTGCTTCTACGCGGCTCGCAACGCGATCTGGCTCTATGTTGGGTTTACTGTAGTGCTTTTTGAGTTCTTCATAAAGTGGTTTGATTACAAAAGAAGAGTCGTATGTCGGTGCCTTAATCGACGGATTTGTATAATGACGGAAGATATCGCACGTCACTTTTTTATTTTGAACAAAAATGCAAGTTCGATGTCCAAAAAATCTCACTGTCAGCGTCACCATCTTTCGTTTCATCAAATCGGGTGTACTTGTTGTTTTTGAAAAAGGTAGCGGCAAAAACGCTTGTTCTGTGCATCCTATCCCATCCCCACCTGCGCAACTTTTTTGAAAATATACAAAAGCAGCACGAACGTCCTTTTTTAATCCCCTTCCCTTCTTGTAACGCTCTCCCAAAGCATAGCAATACTCACGATTTCCATACGTGCATCCTGCCCAGTCCAAAAACCAAGCGTTCCAAAGAAACCATACGGCCAAGCCAATCAACAAGACACCCACAGCCAAACGAAAAACCACAACACGGAACTGCAAGATCGCCATCGCCAACCGCCTCCCAAACCTACCCAACCACACCACGCACCACACGAAAACCGATCGCATCGTCGCGCAAAAACATCACATCGTCAAAGCGGTACGCTGCTCGGCACATCTCTTTTCCACTGTACCAACTTCCACCGCGCACCACACGCACCACTTCCTTTTCATCCAAACCACCGCGCAGATCTTCCCCCTCGCAGATCGGGTCACAGATGCTTTCCGCCGTATAACTTCGACCCGACGCATCGTAGCACCACTCCCACACGTTGCCCAATGTATCGTACAATCCCCATGTATTCGACTGTTTTTGGGCCACATCTTGCGTCTGACGCGCTGCGTTGTTCCAGTACCACCCACAACGTTTTAACTCTGCGTACCTTGGCGCACATGATCCCGCCCGACACGCATACTCCCACTCCGCCTCGGTCGGTAAGCGAAATCCTGATGCCTGAGCGTAAGCTACCCCGACCCAACGCTTGTCGATACGGCACTGCACATCCCACGCATATTCTCGCGGTTGCTCCACAAAGACCAACGGATCGCCAAGATGACGCGACAATGCGTTGCAAAAGGCCGCTGCTTCGTGCCACGACACCCGCTCCACGGGACGCCGCGCTCCCTCAAAACGCGACGGCTGATAACCCATCAACGCCACAAATTGCGCCTGTGTCACAGGGGTTTGCCCAATCCAGAACCCCCTCGTCAACGTCACTTCATGCCGTGGATACTCTTTGCTCTCCGCTCTTTCTGCCTCCGTCGCTCCCATCCAAAACGACCCCGACGGACACCAGATCATCCGCATCTCCGGCATCTCCGACATCTCCGGCATCTCCGGCATCTCGCGTGTGTCTCCTGCAAACGTCCCCGCGTCCCACACATATCCGCTCCATTCCTCGCACAAGCCGTCGTACTCCGTCACTTCGCCCGACTTCCGGCGTTTCCACCACGCATACAAAGGCTTGCGCAGCCCCGCATCCCATCCCTTTGTGTGGTGCGCCACATAACCCACACACATCTCTCGCTCCCATCCCTCCGCCTCTTCCAACAGATGGCACAGCGCAACCCACCCCTCCATAGACACTCCTCTCACCAACACTCCCCGAATCTTCGACAAGACCACTTCGATTACCCTTCCTGCCTTGTTTCCATGGACTTTTCTTTTTCTGCCTTCTTTCCGTGCTTTCCGTAGCCTCTTCTTTTTCTGCCTTCTTTCCGTGCTTTCCGTGGGCTTTTCTTAGGCCAGAGCAAGGATCTGCGCGGTGATCTCTTGTTCGTCTGAACTCCCTTCTGGAGCATAGTTCAAGTTTTTGAAAAGCCCCGTCAATCGGGTAAAAAAATCAGCGATCTGTTGCTTTTCTTCAAAGGGGTCATCTTTGTCGAGAAAGCGCATGATCAGC
>CAUJFU010000484.1 GCA_963169055.1 Myxococcota bacterium | reverse complement strand
GTACTTCGCTGTTGTCCATCGTTGCCGGCGTTTCGCACACTTGCGCCCTCACGGCTTGTGGACAACTCAAATGTTGGGGGGACGGCAGCAGCGTTCCTCTCGGCTACGCAGACGAAGCCTTACGTGCTCTGCCCCCAAGCGAAACACTTGTGGTCGGTCAAGGGGCAGGAAAACGAATCAAGCAGATCTGGCTTGGAGAGTCGCATACCTGTTTGTTGGCTTTTGATCAAGGGTTTCATTGTTGGGGCAAGAATTCACACGGGCAGCTAGGGTACGGCAACCTCACGGATATCGAAAAGCCGATTTTTTGGGGGGTAGACTTGGGGGTAGGACGTTCGGTGGTCGGGGCGGCGACGGGAGTGACCCACACCTGTGCGGTGTTGGATGATGCAAGCCTCCGCTGTTGGGGAGCCAATGATAACGGACAGCTTGGGTATGGGGATTCGACCTCGCGCCTTTCGCCCGATGCCAAGGCGGTGGATGTGGGGATCGGTCGTAGTGTCAAAGCGGTGGGAGTGGGAGATGCTTTTACTTGCGCCTTGCTCGACAACGACACCGTCAAATGCTGGGGAAAAAATGACAAAGGCCAACTTGGTTTAGGCGATCAGATATCCCGAAATGCCCCCAACCTTCAACCCGTCGACGTCGGTGCAGGGCGCAGCGTCAAATCCCTTAGCGTCGGTCGTGTCGATGTTTGCGTCTTGTTGGATGATCGCTCCGTCAAGTGTTGGGGCGACAATAGCCGAGGACAGCTCGGCTACGGCGACACCACCGACCGAAACAAGCCTCCTGTCGAGCTTGTGGCTTTTGGAGTGGGTCGTACTGCCCATGCTTTGTTCTCGGGCCTTGGCTCGCACCGCTGTGCTTTGCTTGATGATGGAACTGCCCGTTGTTGGGGGGCAAGTGATCTCGGGCAACTCGGAAATGGCGAAAGCGGCCTAGGCAAAGACCAATTCGCCCCTCCCTCCGCACCTTTGGACTTCGGTCTGGGTCGCACCGCCAAGGTTCTCTCTATCGGAAAGAACCACACTTGCGCTGTCTTGGACAACCAACGCGCTGTTTGTTTTGGCGACAACACCAAAGGAAAGCTCGGCTACGGCGATTTTGCCATGCGCAGTAAAGTGACAAGTGCATCGATTGCGCTCGGTCAAACCACATGCAGCGGAACTTGTGTGGATACTTTTTCCGCCGCGCATTGTGGCGGATGCAACATCGCCTGCACAAGCAGCCAGATCTGCGGTTTGTTTCGCTGCACGTCTCCCCTTGTCACTTTGAGGTCTGGATTGCATCACAACTGCTATCTCCAAAACGGCCAAGTCCGATGTTGGGGCCATAATGGGTACGGTCAACTCGGCTACGGTGATACCGTATCTCGGCCCTCCCCACCTACAGATGTCGTGGATCTCGGCGTGGGTCGCACCGCAAAAGCCGTTGCTGTCGGGGATTATTACACCTGCGCGATCCTCGACAACGACACCCTCAAATGTTGGGGAAGGAACTCCGACGGGCAACTTGGCTACGGTAACACCACACAACAAACCGCTCCACCCACAACCACCGTCGATCTCGGAGTGGGGCGCACTGTAAAAGCCCTTGCTTTGGGCGGGACGCATGCTTGTGCGATCCTTGACAACGATTCGATCAAGTGTTGGGGCAGAAATTCTTATGGCCAACTCGGCTACAACGACGCCGTGAACCGAACCGCTCCACCTGCAACCACCGTCGATCTGGGCAGCGGGCGCACCGCAAAAACCTTGTTGTTAGGAAAATTTCACTCCTGCGCGATCCTTGACGATGCTTCGGTCAAATGTTGGGGCAGTAATGCCTTTGGTGAGCTCGGCTACGGCGACACCACGAGCCGACGCGCTCCACCCGCAACCCCCGTCGATCTAGGGGCGGGGCGCACCGCAACAGCCCTTGCTTTGGAATACAGCCATACTTGTGCGCTTCTTGACAACGGTACAGTCAAATGTTGGGGCAACAATACCTCTGGTGAACTCGGCTATGGCGACACTACGCAACGAACAGCACCACCCGCAACCCCCGTCGATCTGGGGGCGGGGCGCACCGCAACAGCCGTTGCCGTGGCGGCTTATCGCTCTTGTGCGCTCCTTGATAACGGCTCTCTCAAATGCTGGGGACTCAATTACTATGGCCAACTGGGGTTGGGCGATACTCCGTCACGCTCCGTCCCCCCCACTCTTCCCGTTGGTTTTGGCGCTGGGCGTACTGTATGAGCCGTCTCTTTGGGAGAAAGCCACACCTGCGCCATCCTCGACGACCACTCCGTCAAGTGTTGGGGCAGAAACCACGAAGGCCAGCTTGGGGCAGGAGATTTGCTCGATCGAACAGCGCCCTCTACACCGATACGCTTTCCTTGACGCATCGGGCTTTGCCCGCCTGTTTTTGGAAAGGCTCCCGCCTCCTTATCGTGGGGGCTTCTACGAAATCCGCTCGTTGTGTGATCGTAAAGAGGTAGGGGCAGCCCCCTGTGGCTAACACTCGGGCACATCGTCTGTAAAGCCCATCGATCGGGGGGTCTCTGGCATGGGCAGATGTCGTATCACCCCACGGGCATCGGGTGAAGAAAAGAGACTGAACTGTCATACCGATACGAAAAAGGCCCATGTTCAGGCGCGGGCGGTTCCCGAACCGCCCCTACCACGGCTTGATTCTTCACGCTTTCCCTTTTCCACTGCGTCCTACGACATCCGCATGTTGCCTGCTCATGCACAGCGATCAAAATCCCCGTGAATCGGGCAAGGGCGTATGCCATACGCCCCTACCGTTGATCACACCCTACACGGATGTCGTATCCTCCGTCTTTTTAGGTATGTTTGCGTTTGTTTTCTCTACGATTCTTTCGTTGCATCCGTGTTCGATGCAAGGCAATGTTTGCGTAGGGGCGGTTCGCGAACCGCCCGTGTATCGGGACATCGAGCAGCGAACGGACATGGGGGCCGACAAAAGAAAGAGCGATCATTCTCGACTCTACGAAGTTTCCGCCTTAACAAGGCGCGTATGGGGTTTTACCCCACACCCCACAAGGGACTGTCGCCCCTTGACCCCGTATTGGCGAAGAGATCAGCGTTTTTCAAACCCACAGCCTCTCTCGCTTGAATCGTTGCGAACATGGGGTTTTGTCCACAAGCCAGCCCCATCGAGCGAAAAGAAAGAAAAAACTTTAGCGCGATCACCGCCGCAATGCGTACACAATGGACAAAACGACGTCTGCCCCCATCGGTATCCAGCCACCTCTCGCTCAGGACGAGCCGCCCAATCAAAGGAAAGAGTCCTCCCCATGAGATCAAAAAAGAAACAGCACCGATCACACCCTTCTTTTTTTCTGAAACGTATCCTCTTTTTTGGGATCTTGGTTTCTTGTAGCGTACCCTTCGCTTGCTCGAAACTATCTCCCGAACCCAAAACCGCCGATCCAAGAGCCAGAACTGCCAAACCATCAGCACTGAAAAGCTCTAGGGGATCATCCTCCAACGAGGACCGCTCCATGTACTTAGAAGCTCGGCGTTCACGGCGTTCCCAACACGCAGCCGACGACCGCAGCTTATCCTTCACAGATCGGCGTTCACGACGGGCAGCCGCTGAAATGGACCCGAGCGCAATTCCCTCGCCAAGTCCCGCCAAATCGGCTGCAAATGGGAAAAGAAGAAAAGGCGGCGCAAAAGAAAGCACCGTATCCAAAACACCGAAAAAAGACGCTCCAAAAGATCCTCAAAAAGCCCAAGTTTGGCAACGAACCGCCAAAGGCACTGTCCTATCCAAAGTCTCTGTGGGAGGCGATCAGTTTCTTCAACTCAAAAAACTCCGTGTCACCGTGCAAGTCGAAGGTTTGCGCGTGCGAACGATCATGGATCATATCTACTACAACCCACACGGACGCACCCTTGAGGGGACGTTCAAGTACACGCTGCCAAGCGATGCCTCGGTGTCGTATTATGCGATGTTTGTGGGCAACCAACGCCCTCAAGAACCCCGCTTCTTTTCAGGAAAATTGCCTAGCCCCCAAGCCATCGCTGAGATGGCTCCCCAAGCCATCGCACGCACCAGCCCCAAAGAAGACTGGGGAACCCTTCGAGAAGCCCGCCTTGTGGCTGCCGAAAAAGGGCGCGAAGTGTACGAAGAGATCACGCGCCAACGCATCGATCCCGCGCTGCTCGAACAAGATGCTCCCAATACCTTTTCGGGCCGCGTCTTTCCTATCCCTGCCAACGGCCACAATCGCGTGATCATCGCCTACGAACAAACCCTCCCGCGCTTCCAAGATCAGCGCGTGTATTCGTTTGCTTTTCCTGACGAAGTGGCCGGATTGATCGACTTTTCCCTTTCCTATAATCCTCAACTTGCGAAGCTCTCCCGTCATAATCTGCGCAAGATCCGCTGTATGCAAAAACAACAAAAGCATTTCGTCCGCTGCTTGTGGGAAACCGAAAAGCCCAATCGCAACGCTGATTTCTATTTCCAACCAACCACGGCAAAAGCAGCTTGGGTTGCAGGGATCGATCCCCTCCAAGATCGCCGTTATCTTTACGCTCAACTCGCCGTCGATCTCCCCCAAAAAAGCGCAAGCAAGGGCGCTTCGCAAGCCGTCTTTTTGCTCGATACGTCGCTTTCTGAAACGCCCCAACGCTTCGGGGTGAGCGTGTCTCTCCTCGAAAAGATCCTACAAAACAACCCGCAGATCCAGCAATTCAATGTCTTGTTTTTTGATGTGGGAACACGTTGGGCCAAAGCAGACGGCTGGTTAGAGAACACGCCCAAGGCACGCACAGCGATATTCCGACAGATCCGCCGCATCTTGCTCGAAGGTGCGACCGATCTGAGTGCAGCCCTTCAGGCCCTTGCTGCGGCCCCTTGGCAAGAGGCCGCATCCAAGCAAGCGTTGGATATCTTTTTTCTCAGCGACGGCCAACTCAACTGGGGCAACCGCGATATCCATCAGATCCTTGGCCGCTGGTCGCAACAACAGCGATGGGGGCAAACCCGTTGGTTTGCTTACAGCTTTGGCCTTGGCAACGAAGACACCGCACTTTACCAACGGATCACTCGGCAAGGTGGCGCGGTCTTCACCTGCCTTGGAGAAGCCGAGATCGAGCGTTGTTCGACAGCCCATACCCACCAAGCGATGTCGCTCGACAAGATCGAGATCGAAGGCATCGAAGCCACCGAAACCTTGGTGGCAGGGCGTCAAACCACTCTTTATCCCGGGGCTTTGTTGGCTTTTGCAAGTCGCTATCAACGCGATGGCAAGGCGAGTATCACGCTCAAAGGCTCTTTTGACGGCCAACCGATCTCGCTGCCTTATACGCTCGACGTGAAAGCACACGGCGATCTCGCTCCCCGCGCATGGGGCGAGATCGCCATCGCCCAACTCGCAGAACTGGATGATCCCAAACTCACCGATCTGATCGTGGCTTACGCGCAGCACTTTCACATCCCCAATGCCCACTGTTCGCTGCTGGTTCTGGAAACCGACAAAGAGTACAAACAATACGGACTCGAACAACAGCAAAAAGCCCACAAGCTCGATCAATTGGATCTGTTCATCCGAGATCTGTTTGCTCAAAAAGGCGCACCGATCAGCATGCGTGCTCGTTGGCGTGCGATCTTTCGCAAAGTCCTCCAACGCGCCAAAGCCCTTGATTCGAGCGCAGGGCGTGCAGCCCTCGCCTTGCTTCAAGCCGAAGAACAAGCGCACTTTGCCTTTGAAAGTCCTGTGATGGAGCAGATTTGGACCCAAAACGACGTCCCGAAAACATACCTCGCCGAGCGCGACAAAAGCGCCGAAAACTTCGATCCCTTTGTGACCGAAGCCAAACGCCGACTCAAGAAAGCCAAGATCGGCGGAGCGATCCGCAGCTTGTCCTGCATCGTCGAGCTGCATCCGTCCAATCCACGGGCGCTTCGACTGGTCGGATACTATCTAACGGCATGGGAGCGCCCCAAAGATGCAGCAGGCGTCTTTTTGCGCGTCCTAGAACGCCGCTCTTTCGAGCCACACGCCTTTCGCGATCTTGCACGCACCATGCAAAAGCTCCAACGTTACGCCCTTGCTGCCGCCCTTTACGAAATCCTGCTTGCTGGAAATTGGCACGAACGCTTTGGTGAGATCAAAACCATCGCACGCGAAGAATACGCCCTGCTCGCTTATGAGGCCACAAACGCCCAACGTACCAGCACTTCCGTCAAGGCACTGCTCGAACAACGCAAGCCCTTGCTCGGGCTTTCCGTTCCCCAAGCCAAACTGCGCGTCACGCTCACTTGGAACACCGACAACACCGATGTCGATCTTTGGATCTACGAACCCAACGGAGAAAGCTGCTCGTATAACACCCGAAACACCCGAAATGGCGGGGCTTTGCTCCAAGATATCACCCGTGGTTATGGCCCCGAACGCTATGAGAACCGTCAAGGCCCATCCGGCCCCTACAAGATCCAACTGCACTTTTATGGCCATCGCTCCAATGTCCTCGGCAATGAGACCCACGCCAGCGTCCTGATCGTGCTCAACGCTGGAACCCCCCAACAAGAGATGTTTGAAAAAAACGTCGTCCTCAAAAAACGCGGCCAACGCGTCGACGTCACCACCCTCAAACTTTGATCGCGTCGTCTTTTTTTGATCCCACAAAAATGATCTCGCTTGAATAGATGCACCGCGCATCCGTCCCATAGGCGGAAGTGCGTTTGTGTACTTCCTTTCACTCCACACAGCGAGGATCATCCATGAAATCTCTTCTGTCGAACTTGTTCCGTGCTTCCGTTCTTTTTGCCGGCCTTTTGTTGCTGCCCGCCCCAAGCGAAGCTACCCCTGCGCCCTGCCCTCCCGGCTATTACAAATTGTTTGGAAAATGCCGTGCGAAGCCCTGCAAGCCCGGATGGCACCGAGGCCCCGCAGGACTCTGCGTGAAAAAAGACGCTTGCCCCCCCGGGATGTATCGCGTTGCGGGCCTTGGCAAATGTATCAACAAGCCCTGTAAACCCGGATGGCACCGCCTCGGCGGTGTTTGCGTGCAAAAAGGCGCTTGCCCCCCGGGGATGTATCGTATCGGCGGCCTCGGCAAATGCCTCAACAAGCCCTGTAAGCCCGGATGGCACCGCATCAACGGTGTTTGCGTGGAAAAAGGCGCTTGTCCTCCCGGGATGTATCGCATCGGTGGTCTCGGCAAGTGCCTCAACAAGCCCTGCAAACCCGGATGGCACCGCCTCAACGGCGTTTGCGTGCAAAAACTTCCTTGCCCCCCCGGGATGTATCGCGTCGGCGGTCTCGGCAAGTGCCTCAAAAAGCCTTGCTTGCCCGGCTATCACCTCAATCCCGCTGGCGTTTGCGTCAAGAATTAGTTTTGAACGAATGAGGAAAAAGCGATGGGATGGGGAGGATAGAAGTCGATTCGTGCGGTGTATCAAAAGCATCGCAACGAGAAGGCGATGGGATGGGGAGGACAGAAGGTGAGAAAACGAGATCAGCGAGCCTTAAAGCCGAACGCACCCGCAAGATAATCTTGGATTCCTTGGCAAGTGGCGTTGATGGCCGTCACACCTTGCTCGACATCTCGACCGACAGGGCGGCGCAGTGGGCGCTCACCGTTGCGTTCCACTTCTTCAACAAGAGCCGCAACCACTTCGGAAGGATCGCCCAATCCACCGGCTTTTGCACGTTCTTCAAAAGCTCCCCCAAACGCTTTGAAGATCTCTGTGGTTTGGCCGTACTCAGCGGAGATATCGCGTTGAGGGAACATCGAGTTGGAGAGGAAGGTGGTTCCGTACGCGCTCGGCTCAACGATCACGCTTTGGATGCCAAGCGGTGAAAGCTCGTAGTGTGCGCTTTCTGCGTAGCCTTCCACAGCGAACTTGCTTGCCCCATAGATCCCCATAAACGGAAAGACGATCCGCCCCAACCCCGAGCTGATGTAGATCACCAGACCTTTTCCAGAGGATCGAAAATGCGGAAGCACCGCATGGTTGATCCGCATCACACCAAACACATTGATGTCAAAGATTTGTTGGGCCTGTTCGACGGAAAAGGCTTTGTCGATCCCCCATGTACCGACACCTGCGTTGTTGATCAACACATCGATCCCACCGAGAGCCACCGCTTGCGAAACGGCTTTTTCCACCGAGGCTTGATCCGTCACATCCAGTTCCAACACATGCACACGACGGCCCTGCTCTGCCGCCCACGAACGAAGCGCCTCTGCTTTTGCAGCGTTTTTGCCCGTCACACCGCGCATCGTAGCGTAAACGGTATGGCCTTTTTGGGCCAGCGCTTTGACAACATCAAAACCAAACCAGCACTCGCACCCGTGATCAACACACGCTTTGCGTTATTCATCGAAAACTCCTGTGGAAAAAGGCTTCGCTGCGTTACAAAAAACGCAGACCGCATAGAGGCTTACACAAACGCCATCGCATCACAAGTGACATCTCTGTGAAAAAGCTGCCCCAAACCACCACCCACGCAAATAGCAAAGCCCACACAATCAAGGAACACAGAAGAGGACAAATGGAAGGAAGTGCTGCACGGTCGAGGCGCGTTGGCTGAAGTGGCTCGACTGGCAACGATATAAGAGAAGAGAGCAAAGGGAAGGAAGAGAGCGGGAAAAGAAGAGCGGAGGGGGAAGGCCAGCCGAGAGGCCAAGCGTCAGGGGTTTGTGGATCGTGAAGGGAGACCGAGCCACCCAACGGTTTCTCGCCTGCCGCATGGCTCTCGAAAGAGCGAACACACGGGAAGAAAAGAAAGATTGGATGCACTTTGCGACCACAACAGCCCACCACGCACCGCGTCTGCCCGCGTCTTCGGCTGGCTTACCACTCCAAGGAACCAAAAAGGAGGTTGTTTCTGATTAACAGTCAGATGCTCTACCC
>CAUJFU010000483.1 GCA_963169055.1 Myxococcota bacterium | reverse complement strand
TCCGACGCAAGAGAAGACGCGTAGGGGGAAGGTTTAAAGTCGTCTTGGGCGCCGTCTCTCTCCGCATCGAGAGAAGGTTGCATCATCTTTGGTGGGTTCGACATAACTGCTCCGTGGCAGGAGACTTGGTTCCGTCCTTGTATCAGGGCCTCACAAAACGCTGGCTCTGGTATCTCTCGTCGCGGTGAGCTTTAGCGACCTTCAAAGCTTTTCGCAGGCACTCCACCTAAGAAACCTCCGCGAAGACTGCTCCCGCTGCCAAAAACAGGGAAAAGTCGCTTTGCATGACGAGAATCCCCGCGAAGGTAGCACCGACCCTTACAACCGTCAAGAAAGCAAAACAAACAAACAATCGACTTTTTTATCCACTATTACGGTCAAGATCGATCCCGTACGTGTTTTTCAACGTCGCAAAAGACCAACGCTCTAAGGCATGGGGCTTGTTATACTTTGTTGTAGAGCAAGCGTGGATCTTTTGCAGATCGCATTCAGCGGTGTATGCTTTGGCGAACTTGAGATCGTGCGTCGCCCCAAGTTATCGACTCGGTCGGGAGTTTACGCTTCCATCGAGTAGCACCGAGTCGGAGTTTGTGCGACAAGTTGGCGCACACGGGGCTGCGCCCCACCCAAACTTCCATCAAGCAGCACCGAGTTTGAGTGCGACGACCCAATGGACCGAATTGAGCCGTTGGATCGCCCTATTGAAACGCCAAAAAGCAAGGAGCAACCGAGGAATGAGCATTCGAGAAGCGATACGCGGTGTGGGAGATCGCCCCAGTTCAGCACGCGCACGCGCACGCCTTGCGATGGAATTGCAAGCCGAAAGTGTCCAACAATCCGCACAAGTCTGGGAAGCTGCCGCCAAGATCGCCTCCGCAAAAGGCGATTTTTTTCACGCGCTGGCTTTGTGCCGTTTGCATATACCGAAACAACTGCAAGGCCGTTTTTTGGAAGATCTAGTCCGACTGTATCGCAGCCCGATGGTCGGCGGAACACGAGCACCTTCGGGTTATTCGCTGCGTCCGATCAAGATCCAAATCCCCCTCCAAGAACAAGCCATGCTCACCCAAGCCATCCAGATCGGTTCCAGCCTCCAAGGGATCTATCCCGCCCCTTCTTTGCAAGTGCCGACTTTCCCCGTCTTTTGGGAGCTTTCGGACGGCTTACTGCTTGCCCTGCTTCAAAACATCGTGCCTGTTCCGTTGCGGACAGGAGACGCCGTGATCATGCAAGGGCAGCGCGACCAAAGCTGCTACTTGTTGACGCATGGGCGTTTTCGCGTTGTACAAAAGCGCGACGATACCCAACAAGACGTCGTGTTGGCACAGATCCAAGCCCCCGACCTCGTTGGGGAGATCTCCTTGTTGACGCAAGTCTCACGACGCGCTTCTGTGATCGCGGAACAAGTCAGCCTTGCGTGGCGCCTCGATAGCCAGTTGCTCGAACATCTCGGACGCCAAGATGCGCGGATGCTACCCGAGTTTCGCAAGCTGCTCAAACATCGCCTTGTCAACAACCTCTTGCGCTCCAACCCTCTATTCGCAGAACTCGATGAGGCACACCGCCACAACTTTTTGCGCTCCTTCGATCTGGTTCCTGTGGAACCCAACGCTGTCTTGATCCAGCAAGGACGGCCTTCTTCGGGGCTGTTCATCTTGCTTCACGGAAAGGCCGTCGTTGCGCAACAAGGCATGGATGGGCGCAACAAAGTGATCGCAGAACGCGGCGAAGGCCACGCCTTTGGCGCAGAGTCCTTTTTGTACTCACGCCCCTCTGGCACCTCTGTGGTGTTGCCCGAAGGTGGGCTGGTTTTACGCTTGAATCCGCAAACCTTTCAACAACTCCAACGCCAGATCCCGGGCCTTGAGCGCGTCTTACAAGCCCTCGCACAACAAAAGATCTGATCCTCACGACTCAAACGTGTTGAAGATCCCCGCCAGTTCGCGTGCTTCGATGATGTTGTCTTCAATCGAACAATACGTCCACCCACCATAACGCCCCACCGAATACACGCCTCGCGCCGCAAGCTTTTTGCGCAAATCGTCCACAGCACGGACGCTTTCGCTCGTGATATGGACGTATGCAGGATCCAACACCACATGATGATGACTCACCAATTGGTGTCCTGCGACGATCTTGGCGCGCTGTAGATCCAGCAACACCCGCTGTCGTTCGGCCTCGACATCCAACACTCCGTCCAAAGGAGCCCCGATCTCGATGTAAAGGCTCATCCGATCGGTGTCAAAGATGTTGTCATAAAATCCCACCCGATAAAATCGAACGTCGCGTTCTGGAAAATACACCCAATGGATATCCGACCAGCCCTTGCGATCAAAGCCAAGGTTAAACACCAACACCTTGTTCGATCGAAACGCGCCCACAGGAGCTTGGATACCGCTCATCGCAACAAGCCGATCAAAGGGAGCACTCGATATCAAGTAATCAAAACGAATCGCTCCAGAGGAAGTTTGGGCCACCTTGTTGTGCAAATCCAGCGAAAGCAACGGTGTGTTGGTGCGGATCGCTTCAGGACGGAGATCCCGCATCAAGGCGTGGATGTATTGAATCGCCCCACCCTTCGGGTAAGTGAATGTCGCGTTGTAAGAGTGGTTGTCGGGTTCACGAAAGTTGCGGATAATCCCGTCGATATCGGCATAAGGAAAAAACCGCCCCATCGCATTGACATCCAACTCACCGAGATCACAAGCATAGAGCTTTTCGTTGTAAGGAACCAAAAACTTTTCTGCGATCCCCTTGCCAAAACGATTGTAGACCATCTCCTTAAAGTTGGTCGGTGGCTTGGTGTCGCGAAAATACAAGTGATACAAACAGTCGATAAATTCTTCTTGTGGCAGTTGATGGATATTCTTTTGGAAGGGAAACTCGATCAGGTGATCGCGGTACAGGATCTTGGAACGCTTGACGATGGTACGAACTTCATCGTCCATCCGCTCCACCAAAAAACGCTCGATCTCTGGGCGTTTGAAGTGAAAGAAATGTCCCGAATAATCCCACACAAAACCATCTTGATGCACTGTCTTGCAGTAGCCACCGACTTCATGATCGCGTTCCAAGATCACATAGTCGTCGCTGTGGATGGCGTTTGCAAAGGCAAAACCACTCACACCCGCGCCGATGATCAAATACTTTACATGTTCCACGTTGTGCGCTCCTTTGTTCGTTGGGACGCTGGCTTGAGAGCCGAGCGGCCCAATCTACGCCAAATGCGAGATTCGCGCAAAACATACCTTCCGTCAAAAACGCTGCGATCAGAAAAGAGCAGGAAACATTGAAAACAAAAAGACCGCTGGTTGGACTTGTTGAGACGGGCGACGGATCGTGGAGCCTCTACCACGAAGAATTGGGCGTTCATTATCGCTCGCAGCATGGGGCGTTTACGGAGTCTCGCCATGTTTTCTTGGAGGGCTGCCGACTGGCTTCGCGTGTGGGTGTCTGGCGCGTGTTAGAGTTGGGCTTTGGTGGCGGGATCAACTTCTTACATACCGCCGCGATGGCCCGCGCTTGTGGTTCCTCTCTCGAATACCACACGATCGATTGGGCACCCGTGGATCCCACAACCCTCCAAGCCCTCCACCAACACGCCCCCCCCGCGATGCAACCCTTTTCGGCGCTTGCTCAAGAAGTCACCGCACAAGCCGAACCATCCGAACTTATCGCGTATGCTGAAGCTCCCGAAGGTGATATCCGCTTGTGGTTGTACCCCACACCGTGGCAAGACGCCGCGATCCCGATCCAATTTGGCGCGCACGCCATCTACCACGATCCATTCGGCCCCCGCGTCAATCCCGAAGGATGGGGGGTGGATTGTTTTTCGTGGATGCGCCAACGCATCGCAGACGACGGCATCTTGGCAACCTACAGCGCTGCGGCTCATGTGCGCGCTGCGTTGGTCGCCGCAGGTTTTGCGCTCGCGATGACTACGGGCCCTGTAGGAAAACGTGAGATCACCTTGGCTGCGGTTGATCATTCTGTGTTGTCGATGTATACGCTTCTTTCCACAGAACGCTATCGCCAAAAAGCGCTCGCGTTGTTTTGACCCCACCCACCGCACACACCACACACCACACACCACAAGGAGTATCCGATGTTTTCTTATAGCGTTATCGGTGCGGGATTGGCTGGTCTGGCCTTCGCAGAAGCGTTGCACAAACGAGGCGTACCCGCAGAACAGATCCTCTTGGTCGAAGAAGCCCAACCTGCGGCGGGTTCCTCTGGAGCGATCGGTGCGATGCTCAATCCCCTGCCCGGTCGCTCCCTGATCATGAAGGCCGGACATGCAGAAGCCTACGCCTATGCCTACCACTGGATCTTGCAGCACGCCCAAGAAGACGGTCGCGCTTATTGTCGAACCTTGCCGATACTGCGGCCCTTTGTCGAAGATCTTGGGGCCGAACAGATGCAACAATCCTTCTTGCGCGGACTCAGCACCTACCCCGCCACCCTGCATAGCGAGAACCTTTCCGCCAGCGAAGTGGCCGAACGCTTTCCTTGGTTAACGGAAACCGATGGAGCCTTGCTGTTTTCTCCCGCTCTTGCCGTACACTACGGAGATCTCACTCGCGGCCTCTTTGAAAAGCTCCAAGCCAAGGGCATCCGCACACAGGTCGGTCACGCACTACACACCATGCAATACACCCAAGACAACACTTGGTGCCTTCGCCTCGCCGATGGAACCGAACAGATCACCAAGCACGTCATCTTTTCGATCGGAGCAGACCTCGATCTGTGGTTCCCCGATCTGCCGCTTCAAACCACAGGCGGCGAGTTGGCCGAGTTTCGTCCCCCCGCAGGCATCGAGATCAACACCATGCTCAGCGCAGCAGGATACCTCATCCCCAATACTACGGGCAATTGGATCGCAGGTGCCACCTTCTGGCATGGCAAGAAAGCCTCCACCTCCACCCAAGAAGAAATCTTTTCGAGCCTCCGCGCCAAGATCGCTCGGATGCTCCCCGCCATCGAAGATGCCGAACCGCTCCGCTCATGGTTCGGTGTTCGCGCCATCCACCCCGCTGATCGCTTGCCCTTTGTCGGCCCCCTACCTGAACTGCCCAATGTCTCGATGCTTGGAGCCTTTTCGTCGAAGGGCTTGCTGTGGGGGCCGTGGAGTGCTGCTTGTCTTGCGGCGTGGTTGGTCGATGGTGAAAACGCCATCCATCCGAGAACACACACACAGCGCATCCCCGCAAGCGCATGGAAACCTAGCACCACCCGTATTTTGGGAGCCCCTTGATGGCGTTCGCGCACCCTCCTCTGCCTACACCACCCACGCCGCCCTCCCCTCCAGAGGAACCGATCGATCCTCGGCTCTTTCGCGAGCGCCCTTTCGGGCTGTGGGCGCTACAGCTTTTGTTGGCGGGTGGCCTTGTGTGGATGATGGTGTCGGGCTTGCGCGCCGTCCAACAACGCGATGCACAGCGCAAAGCTGCCGAACGAGCGGGCGATCAGGTCTGCGGCCTCCCTTCCCCTCACACCTCCCACAAAAAGCAGATCCTGATCCTCGCTCTTTCCGAAGACGAAGCACGAGCCAACACCCAAGAAATTACACCCCCCGAAGATCAACGCGGCCTACCCCAATGGCTGCGCAGATCTTCCGCAGCATGGGGAAGGATCGGCTGGCATCTTCGCCCAAGCAGCCTGTGGACGCTCTCCAATCCTCCGCTCTCTCCACAACAGCAGATCGCGATCTCACGAAACCTCGCCGCACGTTGCCAAGTCGATGCTGTCCTATCCACCGTCCTCACCGCATGGACAACGCCCAAGTCCCCCATCCCACCGAACCCAAAACATCACACCCATTCGACGCCCAAGTCCCCCGTCCTATCGACAGATCCAACCCCTACCCGTTCTTCTCCTGCTGCCTCCCAACAACCTCGCCTACCCAAGTCTTTTTCTCTCGACAACCCCGCCCCAACAGGCTTTCGCTTCAACACACTGCTTTCTTTTGCCAACACCGCCATTTTCGCCCAAACTGCCGATCAGCCGCCCCGTCTACTCGCTCACCTCCCCAAAGAGATCATCCTCCCTGCTCACACGCCCACCACTGCGATCTTGCCCGCCGATGCGCCTTTTTTGCCTATCTTGGAAGCAATGGTCTGGATCGATCTGCTGCGTGTCGCCCAAAAGACCCCCACCGCTCTTTATCGCGCCTCTTTAATCCGCATTTGTCGGCTCTTACAACGCGGAGGAGCAACGCTCTCTCCTCTTTGCCAAGAGCATCTACGCGATATCGCACCGTCCGTTCCGCCGAACATCACGCAGATATCGATCCCTTCGGGCGAAGTGTGGATCACACACGACGGAAAAGAACGGCTCCAACAAGTCACCCATTTTTCGATCGACCGAGACGAAGCGGATCGAGCCTATTATGCGGCTTGTGCGGTGGCAGGTCGCTGTCCACCGCTCGACGACCTCTTTGCTTTGCCTTGGAGCCTTCCACGCGACCGCTTGCGTGTCAAAGATGCGCAAGCGGCTTGTCAGTGGCGAAACATGACCCTCCCAACCGAGGCGCAATGGATGATCGCAGCGCGTGGCTCCCTTCGCTTGCCAAGCGGCCCCAACCCCTTCCCCAAACGCCCCTATCCTTGGGGCGAAAACAAACACGACTGCCAACGCGCCAACCTGCACTGGTGCTTTCCCATACAGCGCAACGGCGTTCAAGTGCCTTCTCTTTTGCCGATCCATCGGCCACTTGGCGATATCAGCCCCTTTGGAGTTCAGATGCTCGCAGGAAATGTTGCCGAGATGATGCGTGACGGTCTGATCAAAGGAGGCTCTGCCTTTAGCCAAGCCCATCCGCTCGATTGGCGCGGGCGAATCGAACTTCGCCAAGGACTCAGTTGGGTGGGCTTCCGCTGCGTCAGAGAACCTTGAATCGAATAGAACGAACGTAGCTCGATGGTTTTTGTGGGGTTCCACCCCACACCCCGCAAGGGACTGTCGCCCCTTGACCCCGTTTTGGCGGGGTGATCGAGAGTGTTTCTCACAAACAGCACCGCCGCTTGGAACGGCGCGAACACGAGGGATTTTGGGCGACTGCGCCACTCCTATCCTATAACAAGCCGCTCTGCGCTGTCGATCGAACTCGCCCACCCTCACCCCAACAACGATCCATCCCTTGCTTTTCCCGCTTGCTCAGGCTACGTTCTGCGATCTTTCATGCCTGCTCCTTATTCACGGACGGGACCCCTCAGCGACCCACGTACCTCGCGAACGTGAGAAAAACCTTGAAGAAAGAGCCTCTTACACTACTAAAAAAACGCAGAAAAATCCAAGAAAAATTCATCTCTTTGATCCGCGAAAGCTTTTCCAATCCAAAGATGCTCCAAAGCGAGCCATTGGATCGCCTTGAACATTTCGTCGACACACTTCGCACGTTGCAAGACCCCACAACGAACCTCGACAAGGAACAGTCTCTGTCCGCCCTGCAAAACGCTTTTGAGCAATTGCAATTATCCACTTCCCCCCAAGAGACGATCCAGCCCACAGAACCCGTCGATAGAGAGGACCTCGCTGAATTACGTTTTGAAACGCGCCTGATCCCACTCGGCGAGATCATGGAACATATCAAAAGAAAAAAATGGTTGACGCGCTTTGAGCTTTTTCCAGAGTCGCAAACCAACACGCTCTGGTCTACCATTGCACAAAGCCGATGGATCGAATCTTTGATGCTTGCACTCCCGCTGCCACCGATCTGGCTCGGCGTTCAACAGGACGATCACTGGCTGCTTTATGACGGAGAACAAAGAGTCCAATCATGCCGTTCCTTTCTCGTCGACAAATCTCTAACCTTACAAGGACTCGAATTTTTCCCGCAATACGAAGGCAAATCTTACGATGAATTGCCACGCCCCCTCCAAAGAAAGATACTCGAAAGCCGCTGGACGCTTCACACCATCGAAAAAGGCTCCGCTCGCCAAGCAAAATACGCGATCATTCGACGCTTGCAAGCCCACTCCACCACCTTCTCCAACCAAATCGCCCGAGAACTGGCCTCCAATACACAAGTACGTTCGTTTCTTCAAAAAGCAGAGGAGACACTCCGACAAGAAGGGTTGATCGCACATTTGCCCAAAGCATCCCACGCAAGGGAAGAGATCGGCTTGGCTTTGATGGAAATCGCTCAAGCCGCTCCGTCCGCAAACCAAAAAAACGAAGATCGGCTTTTCGAATGGATGGGGCAAATCGAATATGTTCCCTCTACATACCTTGACGGCTTGCTTGAAAGCCTTCGAGGAAAAATAGAACAAGAAAAAAACTCGATCGAAGAAAAACAGCAACAAGACTTGCTTGTTGGTGGCTTGCTCGGCATCGGCACGTTGGCGTTGATTGCATATCTCTCAAAGAAATAAAGGAAAATCCATGTTGCGAAGCATTCGATTAAAAAATTGGAAATCTTTCGTAGACCAAGAACTCGACCTTGGGGCCTTGACTTTGCTTTCGGGCCAAAACGGCGCAGGAAAAAGCTCGATCCTTCAGGCTCTTCTGGTTTTGCGCCAGTCCTACCAACAAAAAAGCCTCCCCAAACCCGGGCTTTCCTTGCAGGGCGATCTTGCCAAATTGGGAACGGTCGAAGATGTGCGTTACGAATATGCAGTCGAAGATGAGGGCGAGATCGGTCTGTCTTGGGAACATGGGCAAGCTACATGGGTTTTCTCGATCCCCAGCTTCTCAAAAGAAAAACTCGAAGGCCGCTACTTGGAACTGCTTTCTTGCCCGAATGAAGAATCGCTCCGAGGCTTGAGTCTTTTCTCGGACTCCTCTTGCCAAACGCTACATGCCGAACGCATCGGGCCTCGCGTCTCTTATGGGTTTTCTGATCTCATGGTTTCGACGCAAAGAAATATTGGAACCAGTGGCGAATTTACAGCGCACTTCCTGTCCCTCTACGGAGAAGAAAAAATTCAAAGAAAAGAGCTCCTTTATCCGAAGGAAGAGAGAAACGAATTAAAGTATCAAGTCGAAGGTTGGATGTCAGAAGTATGCCCCGGCACACGCTTGCGCTTGGAAGCACACCCCAGTCTCGATCAAATCCAAATACGCTATGCTTTCCATGTGAAGGGAGGAACAGAGACCAAGAGATATCGAGCAACCCACGTCGGCTTCGGCATCACCTACACCCTTCCTGTGCTCGTCGCGCTTTTGTCCTCCAAACCAAACGATCTGGTGATTCTCGAAAATCCAGAAGCTCACTTGCATCCACGCGGCCAGCGGCAGCTTGGGCGGTTGCTCGCAAAAGCCGCCTCCGTCGGCATCCAGATCATCGTCGAATCACACAGCGATCACATCCTCAACGGCATCCGCCTAGAAGTCGCCCAAGGCGGGTTACCTCCCGAAAAAGTCGCCCTTCACTTTATCGAGCGTGTGTCCGAGGAAGGGGAAAGCTTTTCTTGGGTGGAATCTCCCCAAATCGACCACGCAGGGCGCATTGAACCTTGGCCCAAAGGCTTTTTTGACGAGATCACAGAAGGGCTTGGTGACTTGTTGCGTGTAGAAGCTGCCACCCAAAAGGACGCTCGACGATGAGCGCCCTTAATCTCACCTTCAACGAACTTTGCTTGCGAGATTGTGAACAACAGACCGACAAACAAGCCGCTCAATCTCAAATGGAATCATTCGTCTCGGTGCTGTTGACTTTCGATACTTGGTTGAAAGACACAAAGGGTCGTTTTTGGGACAACCTCCTGCTCAGAAGCAGTGTATCCCTTTACGACGCAGAGATGCGTTTGGCGAAAGACTACCCACTCCAAGAGTCGATCCATCACCTCGAACAGAGAAAAAGGGATTTCTTTCTTGCTGTCGCAACAAGAACGCCGCTTTACGATCCCTTCTCCGAACATGATGACGCCACACGCCACGCTGAATCGGAGATACTGCTCGATCAGATAAGCGCTGCCGGCCTCTCTGCCGCGCACGCTTTCCAAGGCGTCGCAGTCAGCTTCCTGACGACTGAAAGGTGGGAAACACACTGCATCGTTGCGAAGTTGCAACGCCTCAACGAACAAGGCGAACTCCACACAGAAGAAGCCAAGATCCACCACGCCAGCAAAGAAGAGCACGTTGATGCGCTCAAAGAATCTTTGCAAAATAGCTGTCTCCCCCCCCTACAGATGGGTAGAGATTTATCTGGGCGATTTAACCGATTCTTTCCTTACTTGATCTGGAGCAAAGAAAGCGAACAATCGATATCGCAGATGGGTGGAGGGAAATTGTTCGATCAAATCATCGATCGATTAACGGAACTCAACCATTACGCAGAGCAAAGGCCATCAGGCCAATTCGATATCCGACACCCAACACTCAAAGACGCCTCCGACGAATCAGATAACGTCAAACACGACCCTCATCTCTGTTCGCAACGAAGATTTTCTGCTCCAGAAGGCAACGCCTACGAATGCTTTTGGCACCTAAAATTGGGAAATGGTCGCCGCATTCACTTCTTTCCTATTCCAGAGAAAAAAGAGATATTCGTAGGCTACATTGGAAAACACCTTCCTTTGTGAGTGCCGCGCCGAGACATTCGCGGACTCATAGCAAAAGGATCTCGACGTAGCCTTCTTCGATGCGCACAGAGTACGCACGCACAGGCCCAAAGTCGGGCGGAGAAAGGTTCGCGCCCGTCGTAAGACTAAAGCGCGCATGATGCCACGGACACGAAACCACCAGCCCTTCGACTTTTCCACCCGCGAGCGAGGCCCCTACATGCGGACAACGATCATCGATCGCATAGATCTTGTTTTGCTCTGCGATAGAAAACAACGCGATCCGCGCATCGCCGATCTCCACCACGTGACGGCCTGCGGCGATCACCTCCGATTCTTGGGCAACGCGCACCCATCTCTTCATCTAACCCCCTCCATCACAACCTCGGATCTTCTTTGGCTTCGACATCACTTTCTCCTTGGAGAAAGAGCCTTTGTGACAAGGCAAACACAAAAACCTTAACAAAGATAAGCCACTTCCTTGGCAAAAGAAAATATTTTTTCCTCGCCCCCTCCCACCTTCCCCGTTATCTGTAGGAGTCCTCTTGAATTCAGCTTGCAACCCGCATTAGAGTCGATGGATGGATCCCAAGATTTTTCTCTTTGCGGCGGCGGAGTGATCGATGAAAAGCTATGTACAAAATTGCTTGGCCTTGCTTGCTTTCTTGGTCACAACACACCTGCTCTGGACGTTCCAACAAACAGCACACGCAGAAGTGTACTACCTTCCCGACATTGACGCAGCACAGATAGAAAGAAGCCCACCACCTGTTCTGATCTGCACAGCAAACAACTTTCCCTGTCCTTGCCAAGAGGGTCGCTGCCCCACAGGTTTTGTTTGTAATCAACAACAGCAATGTTTTCCGCACACGTGTACATTCGAATGTGCTTCAGGTCGCCAGTGCTTGGGAGGATATTGCATCGGAAATCAGCCTTGTTGGGGCGTTTTATGCGCGGTGGATCAGACGTGCGTCGACTATTTTGGTCACGCCCGATGTGAGAAAAAGTGCGGGAGTTCCGCCTGCTCTCCTTCTAGCCGATGCGCCTTCGAGAGGTGTATCCCGGAAGAACGGTTTTGCAGCACCGAAGGCGCATCACAAGCTTGCCAAGTCCCCGCTGCTCCCGGCGAGAGCATCCGACAAGGTACCCAACGATGCGTGCGCGGAGAATGGACGGCTTGTTCCCCCAACACCCAAGCAGACTGCGATTGCCCTGCTGTCGTGTATTGCCAAAAAAACCAAATCTACAAAGCGCCCCAAATGGCGTACGACGGGGGGGGAGACCATCAATGTTCCTTATGCGCAACAAGAGAGGGACTCCACATCTATACTTGCCCCAAACCATGCGCAGGCGACATCCAAGAAAAACGATTCCCTGCCGAGCAACACGAGAGAGATTCGCTATGCACTCTTTCGCTCAAAGATATGATGCCCGGTCCCTGCTGCTTTTGCGATACGACGTCCCACCCAGCACACGCATTCCCTCTCGTCTTCTTGCTGCTCTTTCTTCTTTTCCACCGCCGCTTCCGCAAACACACCCCGCGCCCCATCTTCTGATCACCACCGCCGCTTCAATAGCGCGCCACTCCTGACTCCGACAAGAAAAAACACACCATGCACATCCCAAAAGTATGGGTGTTTCTTGTGGACCACAAAGGAACAAAGCACATGACCCCCGATAGCTCGGACCCAAGGACTTCAACAGCATGGACGCTGCCTTTTTCGGCAGTTCAAAAAGACTCTTTGCCTTTGGTTGGCGGAAAAGGAGCCAACCTCGGCGAGATGTTTC
>CAUJFU010000482.1 GCA_963169055.1 Myxococcota bacterium | reverse complement strand
TGGGGCTTTGCCCCACGCCCCACAAGGGACCTGTGGCCCCTTGACCCCCTATCGGCGAAGAGAGCATCGTTTTTCACACCAACGATGCTCTCGCTTGAAGCGCCGCGAACACGGGGGTTTCCGGGGCGGAAGTGAAGACGTTTTGTTTGATGGCTTCCGCTCGGTCTATCGCGTGGAAGGCTGCGAATACGGGGGTTTTTGGAGGCGGTGTTCGTTCTCAGGCGTTTGTGGGGTATTCTTGACAGGGGAAGGTGGATTTCGTAGCCTGTACCGACCTTTAGACGCTGGATGCGTTTGCAACCGAAGGAGCACAGGATGCGTTATCGTTGGTTTGTGTTGTGGGTGGGTTTGGTGTGGTTATTTTCTGCGGTCGGCCCGATGCAGGGGTGTACGCCACCCCCGCAGGGAGAGGGCGCGGAGAGCACGGTGGATGGGGGCGAAGTCGCTACAGAAAAAAGTGCCGAAACTGTGACGGAGAGCGCGGGTGAAACAGGGCCGACTTGCCAAACGGGCGACCCTGTGAACTCTTGCCAAGGCGAGGGAACGGAGTGCAAGTCACAGCGCGATTGCGATAAGACAAAGGGATATGATCAGATAGGAACTTGTCTTTCTGGATTATGCGCATTGAACGCAGAAAAAGCCTCGATACTGACTGGGGATGAGAAAGAACCCGATCTTGGCTGTATCGAGACACCGCCTGCTTTGCCCCAAGGAGCGGCCAAAGCAACATGGTGGGGCGAGGTCGAATCCTTTGGTTTGGAAGGCGATACACCCGGCCTCAAAGTGACCGTCTATGATCACCAAGAATTCATGGGCAAAGGTTCTGCCGCAACAGCCTTGGGGACAAACACAGCGAAGGCCGCCACAGACGAGGGCGGATGCACTCCTGCGTGTGCGGATGGGCGAGTTTGTTGGAAGAAGACTTGTGTACGAACGGCACTCAAAAGCGGCTACAAAGTAGGCTATTTTGAAGTCAAAGATCTTCCTACGAACAAGCGCTTGGTGGTTATTGTGGAGGGAAAAGGCTATATCCAAACCTTGTTGTACAATCTTTGGATACCCGCAGACAAGGTGAACGCGGAGGGATTTTATCAAGAGCGTGTGTTTGCCATCTCCGAAGTGACCAAGACGCTGATCCCCGCGCTTGCAGGGATTGGCCAAATCGAACCCGGGAACGCAGCGATCGCAGGCGAAGTCCAAGACTGTCAAGGAAAACCGCTTTACGGTGCGACTGTAACGCTTTCACATCGCCCCGAAAAACTCTCTTATTTTAACGGAAAAGGTGATCAACCTGACCCCACACAAAACGAGACCAACAAAGACGGAACCTATGGAGCATTGAATATCAAGCCCGATGCTTCGGGCAAGTTGAAGGTCGTTTTTGCGGCCAAGGTTGGCGGAAAAGTGAAGAAGCTTCTGGATTACGAGCTTCGGATGTTGCCGGACGCGATCTCGATCTTGACGGTGCGCCCGTGGTATCCCGGCAGACCGTAGCGGACAAAAAACCGCGTGTTCGTACACGTTTGAGTGGTAGAGTCGTTGTTTTGAGGAACAGTGATCTCTTCGCCCCTCTTGGGGTTAAGGGGCCACAGCCCCTTGCGGGGTGTGGGGTGGAAGCCCCACCTATCCAATCCAAACGTCAGACTTTTGTGGATACAGAGATTTGGAGAAATAGATGAGACGTCGTATGACTTTTTCCCGAAGATTATCCGGGTGGATGATCTGCTGTGGCTTGTTGGCTTTGGTGTGTTTTCCTTACTGCGACCCTCAAAAGCCCACGACCAAAGAACCCGAGCCGATCAATCCTGCGGATTATGGTTATTCGGCGCTTTGCCCGGGAGCCAAGGGCTGTATGAAGCCTGAAGGCGAACTGTTTGCAGGAGCGGCAGCGGTGGCGTTGACGCCTGAATCGTACGAGTTTGCGCGGTTTTCGTACATGGTAGAAAAGAGTTTTTGCCCGCCACCGACACCGATGTCTCCGTTTGGGTTGTTGCGCTGTGGACAGCTCGAAGATCGCGCACAGTACGGACGGCGAGACTGTGGCCGTGATGGTTTGTGCCCAGATGATAATTTGCCGACACGCAAAACCTGTGATGAAAACACCCCATGTTCCGCGCCTTTGACGTGCAACGTTGCGGAGAAAAAATGTTATCTCAAGTACACAGGCCCCGATGCGGACGGTTCGGAAGGGGATGGCTTGGATGATTGGTTTGTGGATTGTGGGCGGGATCGGATCTGCCCTTGTTTAGACCCCGAAGATCAGCCTTCGTATTATGGAAAAGAGAAAAAATGCTTAAACGGGCATAAACCGAATCCGGCTTACAAAGGCCCTGATGCGGATGGTTCGGAAGGGAATGGGATCTTTGAGGGCGTGTGGATGGCGGGGTTTGATGGGAATCACCCTGCGCAGGGCAAGTATGACGACATCTGGGCGCGGGCGTTGGTTTTACGGACGGGTGATACGACCGTTGCGATCGTTTCGTTGGATCTGGTTGGCTTTTTTAACAACAAGATCCAAGAGATCCGTAAGCAAGTTGCAGCACAACTTCCCGAAGGAGAGATCGATTATATCTTGGTGTCTTCCACCCACGCGCACGAAGGCCCCGACTCTGTAGGGCAATGGGGACGACATCAAGCAGGGGTTCCCGTCGAAACGGGCGCAACGCCCGCTTTCTTGAAGCGAGTTGTCGATGGGGCCACAAAAGCCATCGTGGAGGCCCACAAACAGCTTCAAAAAGCCAAGCTCAAGGTCGGGCATATCAAGACGGGCCGCCAAGGTTTTCTGCGTGATAGCCGCGATCCCCAGATCTTCGACGACAACCTACACGTCCTCCATCTGACCAGCGCCGAAAAGAATGAGACGATATCTGTGCTTGTCAATTGGGGAAACCATCCCGAAGTGCTTTCCGATATCAACAACTATATTACGTCTGATTTTTCGCACTTCTTGCGCGACGCTTTGGAAAAAGGCGTACCCAAGTCCTCGAAGGGGCTAGAGATCCCAGCGTATGGAGGGACAGCGATCTACCTTCAGGCGACGGTCGGAGGACTGATGACACCCCTTGGGATCGGGATCCCTGATCTGGATGGTGTCGAACAAACCAAGAGCGATTGGGAAAAATCCAAGGCACTTGGGTATCAACTTGCCGTAAAAGCTGTGGAGGCGTTGAAAAACGGCGAAGAGATCAGCAAAGTCGACCTCGCTGTGTGGGCCAAGACCACCAAGGTCAACGTCGAGAACAAAGCCTTTCAGACGATCTTTCGGGTGGGGACGATCTTTGATCGTCCTGCGACAGACTACGATCCGAAGTCGCCGATCAACGAGAGCAATATGCCCAAGATTACCACGGAGATCGCGGTCATTCGGCTAGGAAAAGACATCACCTTTTTCTCGATGCCGGGAGAATTGGACCCCGAGATCACCGTGGGTGGGTACGATGGCTCGTGGACGTATGGTGCCGATCTGATCGACCCCAAGAATCCCAACCCACCCGACATCACCAAAGCCCCGAAAGGACCGTACTTGCGAGAACGTATCCCGGGGAAGTACAAATTTTTTGTGGGTTTAGGCAACGACTTTTTAGGCTATTTGATCGCCAGTTGGAATTATCAGCTAGACAAGACCAGCCCGTTTTTTACGCAAGCACCGGGCGATCACTACGAAGAAACCAACGGTCTTGGCCCGGGCATCGTTCCGACCTTAATGAAACTTTATGACGAGCTGATCCCTCAACTCGAAAAGCCCGGTCCACCCGCCAAGTAATACGATATTCGCGAGATGTGTGATCGCATCATGTAGGGGCGGTTCGCGAACCGCCCTGTGTTTGGGCAGCCACGGTGGACACTTGGTCCAACTAAATCGATTCGATTCGATTCTCTTCGCTGGCGACATGACTATTTTTTTCCTGCGT
>CAUJFU010000481.1 GCA_963169055.1 Myxococcota bacterium | reverse complement strand
TCGATGGTTCGACCCGAGGATTTGCGTGACTTGCCTTCTTTTTCGGAGTCCTTTCATCTGGAACACGAAGAACTGACAGACTGCGCGTAAGAGCGCATCAAAAACAAATGGTTACACGGCTAACCTAGCGCGTATGGGGTGGAACCCCACAAAGCTGTCTAGTCTGTGAGGCCGGGGAGAAGGGGGATTAGGGAGTTTTGGGTGGGCCTTTGCGCATACGGACGACGTTGTAGAACTGTTTGAGTCCGTAGGCGGTTTGATCGTTGGGTGTTTCGACGAAGTTGGCGATGACGAGGAGGATATTGCGGAGGTCTTGGACATCGAGAGGAGCGGGAGAACCGGGGGAAAAGCGGTTGACGGTGGAGAAGAGAGAAGGGAAGACGCCGATGTTGTAGGAGTCGCGCAAGGGGTGAGCGACGGTGGCGTTTTTGATGATTTCGAGCAAGGTGCCTTTTTGGTCGAGAGGGAGGGAGGCGTGGAGGAAGCCGAGGGTTCGAGCGACGATTTCTTGGCGTGTTTGGAGGACGCGGCCAAGATAACGGGCGATGGGGACGCGGATCTTGTCGGGGACAGGGGTAAGAAGTTCGGCAGCCATCGCGAGGATCTCACCGAAGGATTGGGGATCTTCTTCGGGTTTGGGGAGAAGGTGGACGAGGAGATCGGTGGCGAGTTGAAGGAGGGGGCGTTCTTGGGTGAAGGCTTCGAACAGATCGAGTGCAGCGGGGATCATGGGATCGGTGAGAAGTTCGACGAGTGTGTCTTCGGTGCGTTTGAGGAAAGGCCCCCATTGGCCGGCTTTGTTTTGTTTGTCGATGTATTGGGCTGCGTAGTCGAGGAGTTTGATCAAGACGATGGGAGCGCGTCGGTTTTTGAAGCGTGCGGTCGGGCCTTCGCCTTCGGTTTGAAGGATCAGATCATAGAGCGCGTGGATCGCGCCAAGCCAAGCGTCACGGGCGGTTTGTTTGGCGTCTCCATCGAGGGCTTTGGCCATCTCGGTGAGGTCATCCCACAAACGTCCAGCGATGGTGTTTCGGATGGTGCTTCCGGGTTTTCCGATCAAGAAGGCGAGGTAGGACTGAAAGAAGGTGATGGCTTTGGGTGCGCCTTGGGCGTCGGATATCGGGAGTTTTTGGAGGATGCCGCTCCATTTTTCGAGGTGTTCAAGGATCTGCGTTTCTTTGGTGGCATCGAGCAGGACGGGTTCGATGCTGCGGAGGTTGGTGCGGGGTTGCGGATAGACGGGCTTTCCGTCTTTGGTTTGATGTTGGTTGGCGTTGGAGCCCCAATGTCTGTGGAGGACGCCAAGGAGGTCAAGGAAGCGTTCGAGTTTGTTGTATTTATGGAAGACTTGGGCGATGGGTTTGAGTGCGCCACCATCTTTTCCGATCAGGCCGGATGCGAGGCCCGAAAGCAAAGCATCACCTTGCCAGTCGCGGACTTCGTAGCCTTCTTTGCCGATGATCGGTTTCATTTTGATGGTGAGTTTGAGTCCGGCCACAAGGGGGACATTTTCAAAGACGAGATCGCGGTTAAGGAAGAGGCCCAATTGTTCGGGGTCGGGAACTTCGGCAAGGCCCATGGCAGGGAGAGATTGGCGGAGTTGATCTTTGATGAAGCCTTCTTCGATGGGGTTGCCGTTGACGTAGACGATCTCCCAGATGCTGGCTTTGCCGATGAGTGCGCGAAGATAGAAGAGGGCGAGGTTGTCGATGCGCATCTCAAAGAAGGGTAGGTCGACGTTTCCCGGGCCTTCAAGTTTGGAGAGGTAGCTGTGTTTGTTGACGTCGGCGAGTAGGTGAAGAACGCGCTGAAAGTGCGAGCGGTTGCCTTCGATATCAGCGGATTTGAAGTCGACGCGGTCTTTGAAAACAGCGCTGTCTTTGCCGGTATTTTTGAAGTTTTCGTAGTCTTGCGGTGTCACTTTGCCTTTGTATTCGAGGAGGCTGACAAAGGCGCGTTTAACTTGGGCGACAAGACCGGGGGTTTGGAGGGCGAGCAACAGGTCATCAAAAAATCCGGGGGTGTCGATGATCTCTTGGAAGATGGGGAGGATATCCTCAAACAGAGAGCTTTCGAGGCGGACGTTGACGGTGTGTCGATCGGCGATCTTGGAGACTTGTTCGAGGAGGGCGAGGAGTTGGGCAAAATCGCTTTCGTGTTTGCGTGTGATCTGTGCGACAGCTTGGACAACTTTGTCGAGGTTCTGGCCGAGGAGAGCGGCAAAACCTGTGCGGAGAGTGCGGATAATCGGGCTTTTTTCGGAGTAGGATTGTCGCTGAGCATCGAGGGGTTCGAGCAGGGGGCGGATGCCGACAGTGAGGTTGAAAGGGAAGGGGATGCGGTTGTCTTTGAGGGGAAGGTCGCGCAGCAAGAGGGAGCCTGTGTCACCAAGCATGCTTCCGAGAACGGTTTGAGAGAGGTCGCGGGTGTCGTAGACGGGCTTTCCGTTGGCGAGGGCTTCTCCGCAAAGGCCGCGTCCATCGGTGTTGCGGGGACCAAAGGGGGTGGGTGGATTGGAGAGGCTTGCGCCTTCTTGGGTGCGGATGGGATTTCCTTCGAGATCGATGCGCAAGACGCAGCGTTTTCCGAGGTTTTGGTGAGAGAGTCCGGGATCTTCTTGGAGGAGCAGATCAGCGATCAGGCTGGTGCCTTGGGTTTCGCGGCTGTTGTTGGTACGGCTGAGCCAGTCGCCCGCTGTTTCGAGCAGTCGGGCAAGATGGCGATCTTCGCCCGGGGCGGGTGTGACGCCATTGTCGGCGAGTCCATCGCGAGCGCGAAGGAAGGCGACGCCTTTTTCCATGAGTTCGCGGATCTTGGGGAAAGAGACGACACGGCGGAGGATACTGGCTTGTCCTTTGAGGAGGGGCGGAGAAAGGCCGACGCGCAACAGCAAGAGATAAACGGCCTCCATCAGGGCTTGATCTTGGAGGGCATCGGTCATGGTGAGCGCCATCACGCGGGTGAGGGCGGGCATGGTGTCGTTGTCGTGGAGGGGAAGCAGTGCGCGCAGAAAAGCTTCGAGGTCGGCGACCATCGCGGGAGGAACGATCTTGTTGATGGCGACGATGATCTCTTCGCGCATGGCTTGGACGGCTTGGATGCGCTGTGTGGAGAGCGTGGGGTGATAACTGGCCTCGCGTTCAATGTATTTATAGATCTCAAGGCCGAGATCGCGTTGTGCGGGTGGAGTGTAGGGTTGGCTTGGTGCGCCGCGTCCGTCGGGCATGGGATCGACGCACGCATGAAGCGAAAAGATCCCGAGTCCTACGAAAAAAAACAGGGTGATGCGCAAGAAAGCACTTCGCCATGCTTTTGACTTTGTGGTAGGTTGGCAGCGTCGGTGTGCTGAGGAACGGTTGGAGGTCGCCTTGTTTGGCGAACGAAGATGGCGAGTACTGGTTGTGTTCATCACAGGCAACCCCTCAATGATCGAGAAAGAGACGGCATTCGACGTGGATTTGTGTGCGATTCAGATCTGAATGGGCCTTGCGTCGAATGGTCGAAAAGACAGCAAAGGTCTGGAATCGCAAAACATTTGCGTTACACGAGTTTGTGGTGAAAGTCAACCTGTGTCAAGGCATGATCGCCCAAGCTCACATTTGGTTTGAGCGATGATTCAGGAGGGTTCGTGCCTTTGCAAGAGACTTGAGGTCATCTGCAAGGGTCGAGAGATCCGACTGGATCATCAAAGACAAGGAGCAAGTATGCAGCAAGGATATCAAGCGCGTCGTTGGTTGGGTTGGAGTGTGTTGTGGCTGTTTGTGTTGTGGATGGGATTGGGGAGTGCAGCCTGTGGCCGTGATGGCAAGGTGTCGGAAGAACCCGGCACAGAGACCACTCAACAAGAAAATGCCCCCGAAGAACAACTTGGGCAAGAAGAAGCCGTTAGTACGGAAAACGCGCCCGAAGAGAAGATTTCTACACCTGACGAGGCGGTGTCTACACCCGATGAGCCGACCTCTCCCCCGGATGGTGGTACGGAAGTGGTTCCCGAAAAAACGGGACCCGACACCCCCCCCAGTCCCGCAAGCTGCCAAGTCACCCAAGGCACGAACGAAAATCTGTGGTTTGTCGCGGATCTACTCACGCCAGAGGGCCTAAAAGAAGGTTGGCATCTGGTGGTGCAAAGCGGAAAGATCACGTGCGTGGCGGCAGATTGCAGCGCGAAAGCCCCCCAAGGTGCGCACAAATTCACTTGCGCCAACGTGGTTCTCAGTCCGGGCCTGATCAACGCTCACGAACACATGAACTGGTCTTTGGGTGTACCCGGGGCCTATTCGCCTGTGTATGATCACCGCCACGAATGGCGCAAAGGCCAAGATGGAAAGCCCCGCGTACCGGCTTCGGGCAACAACGCATCCGCTAAGGCCATCGGATGGGGCGAGTTGCGGATGTTGATGAGCGGGGCCACCAGCATCGCAGGATCGACGGGATCTCCCGGCCTGTTGCGCAACTTGGATATCGCTTCTCGCCGTGAAGGTTTGCCCGGAGTGGCCTTGTATTCGACCTTTCCGCTCGATGACGATGGTGGAGAAAAACTGGCGAGTTCTTGCAATTATCCCGGGACGAGCTACGACAAGATCGCCGATGTCGACAAATCCGATGCGTATCTTCCCCACATCGGCGAAGGCATCAACGAAGAAGCTTACAATGAATTCCGTTGCTTAAGTGGTGCAGGCCGCGAAGACCTGATCCAAGCCAAAACCGCGATCATCCACGGTATCGCCGTGCAAGCTGCGGATATCGCATTGATGGCGCGTCGTGGTTCTTCGTTGATCTGGTCGCCGCGTTCCAATATCTCGCTGTATGGGCATACTGCATCGGTGGCTTTGTACAAGCGTTTTGGTGTGAATATCGCGCTCGGAACGGACTGGGTGTTGTCGGGATCGATGAACGTCACTCGCGAACTCCGTTGCGTCGACTTTTTGAACAAGTATCACTACAACAGCACCTTTACCGATCAAGAGATGGTCGAGATGGTGACGGCCAATGCTGCCCGCGCTACGGGGGTTCATAACTTTGTTGGATCGTTGAAAGAGGGGATGTTTGCGGATATTACGCTGTTTGCGGCTCCACGCAGCAAGGGCTATCGAGCCGTGATCGATGCTCGTCCCGAAGATACCTTGTTGGTCTTGCGCGCTGGCAAGGCCCTTTATGGAAACAAAGCCTATCTTGAAGGGCTGCTGCCCAACCAAGCAAGCGATTGCGATGTCGTGGATGTTTGCGGCACACCCAAACGCGCTTGTGTTACAGCCGCTGGTATCACCGATATCAAAAACTTCGCAGACCTCGAAACCTACGCCAAAACCAACAATGCTTATCCGTTGTTCGTGTGCGATGATCAAACTCCCAAAGACGAACCAAGCTGCAAACCCACCCGTGCGGGACAATTCGGACAAAGCGATCCCAACGACCGCGACGGCGACGGTATCCCCAACGCCCAAGACAACTGCCCCGATATCTTTAACCCGATCCGCCCGATGGATAAAGGCAAACAAGCCGATGCTGACGGTGATAACGTCGGCGATGTTTGCGATCCTTGTCCGTTGACCCCGAACTCTACGCAATGCACAGGCTTCGATCCCAACGACCGCGACGGTGATGGAAAGCCCAACGCCCAAGACAACTGCCCCTACGTCGCCAACCCCGATCAAGCCGACAAAGATGGCGATGGTATCGGAGATGTCTGTGATCCTTGTCCTGACGCCAAAACCAACCCGGGCGATCCTTGCCCTGCAACCGCCCAAACCATCTACGATATCAAGCAAAAGAAACTACCCAAAGGAACCCGCGTCAAGCTTGTCAACGTCCTTGTGACGGGCGTCGAGATCACCACTTCAAACCGCGTCTTTGTGCAGATGAAACAAGGTGACCCCGGATACAACGGAGCCGATTATTCAGGCGTGATGGTCTATCTGGGCGACAAATCTTTGACGCCGATCCCCACGATGAAAGCTGGAGACCGTGTGACGCTCGAAGGAACAACCGATGAATTCAGCGGGCAGATCCAGATCAACAAGATCACCACCCTGAGCGTCACTCCCGGAACCGAGGCCCTTCCTGCGGCTGTCGTTGTCAAAGTTAGTGATATCAACGCAACCACCGCCACCCGCGCCGCTGCCCTCGAAAGTGTGATCGTCAAGATCGAAGCCGTCGAAGTCACTAACGCCAACCCCGACGGACCCGCCAACGATTACAAAGAATTCTCCGTCGCCGAAACCGCAAACAAACAAGCCCAGATCCGCATCGACGATCTGTTTTTTGCCATGACCTACGTCCGAACCGTCGGTGATAAGTTCACTTCCATCACGGGAACCCTCGGCCTGACCTTCGGCAACTACAAGATCATGCCCGTTAAAGAATCCGATATGATCCGCTAACGCAGACAGGCTGGCGCGATGGGGTTTGTGGGGAGCGTAGGGGCGGTCTGTCGCTTCACAAAGGGGGCGTTTTCTGATCCGTTGTTCAATGAAAAACAAAGGGATCTGGATCTTTGGGAATGGTTTCCGTATATTGTGGTTTCTTTGCGCATTCTTGCGGTTGTGTGCAACTTCTGTTATGGGGGTGTGCGAAGTTTGGCGTATCTGAGAAGAATAGGGTTGAGCAGAAAGACGAAGGAAGGCTTCGGGATGATGGGGCCTTGTGGATATTTGGGAGGTTTTATGAGGAACGCGGTTGTACGGCAGCGATGGTATGCGCTGCTTTCTGTTGTGTTGTTTGGGATGTTGTTGTTTGGGGGGCAGTGGGCATGCAATTGTGGTGGTGACCCGGGCGTGGATGGTGGTGAAGAGACCAGCACCAACGGGGAAAAAGTCGTTGAGAGTATCTGTCCCAAGCCAAGTGATCCATGTGAAAACAATGCGACTTGCCAAGCCTGTGGGAGTTTGTTGACGTGCGTTAAAGGGGTGTGTGTCGATACAGGCGAACCCTTTGATCTGGATACGATACCCTTTTGCCCGAGCCTTGGGAGCATTTGCATCGGGAATAGCGACTGCCAAAAGCCTAATTGCAGTCCGTTGGAATGCCGCAATGGCATCTGTGCGGATGTGATCCCCGATGTCGTACCCGATGAAGAGCGTTGTCCGCTGACGTGTTCGAGCGGTGCGGATTGTGCGGTCAAAGCGTGCGGCGAGCGGATCGCGTGTCTGAATGGGGTGTGTGGCCCTCCTCAACAAAAATGCCCTGACACCTGTAGCTCCGACGAACAATGCCGTACGCCCGACTGTGGCGAGCGCGTGCGTTGTGTGGCCGGAAAATGCGGCACGATCCAAAAATGCCCCGAAAAATGCGCTTCGGATGCTGAGTGCCAACAAGCGACCTGCGGTACCAAGATCGCTTGTAAAGAAGGTGTGTGTAGCGAACCTGATTCCAACACGCCCCCCACCGCAGTGATCGATCCCATCCGTGACGCGCCCCAAGTCGGCAACCGCATCACGATGGACGGACGCAACAGCAAAGATGCCGACGGCGACACCTTGACCTTCCGTTGGCGGATCACCAAACGCCCCCAAGGAAGCCAAGCCAGCTTCGACAACAGCGCGAGCTCGACACCCGCTTTTATCCCCGACTTTGCAGGCATCTACACCATCGAGCTGATCGTCAACGACGGAAAAGTCGATAGCAAGCCCGCTACCGTTGATCTGGATATCAAAAACAGCGCGCTTCCCCCTCCCGTTCTCAACGCGCTCGCTCCCAACGAAGCCACCACCGATCAACTGCCGCTTAACGTCTCGTTGTTTGGTGCAAACTTCCGACCAGACTCCAAAGTGACGGTCGATGGGGCAGGACAGAGCGTCACCTTTGTGAACAGAGCTGAACTCAGCATCAAGGCCAGCGGCTTGAGTGTCGGAACCCACAAGATCCAAGTCGAAAATGCAGACGGCCAAAAGAGCGCGATCTTGGACTTTGTGGTCAAAGCCAAAGTCGCCCAAGCACCGCGCATCGATGCGCTCGATCCTTCGCAGATCGAGTCGGGTACGCCCATCCTGTTCAAGATTCTTGGTGAGTTCTTTGTGTCTGGAGCTACCGCAACCCTCGCTGGGAACGTGTTCTCCGTCACCTTCAACTCTTCCAAAGAGCTTTCTGGCCTGACTGCGGTTGCCTTGATGGTCGGCACTTACGACGTACAAGTGACCAATCCCGACGGCCAAAAGAGCAACATCGTCAAACTGACGATCGCGCCCCAAAAGCCTGTCTTGAAGCTGACCAGTCTTTCTCCCACAGAGATCTTTGCAGGCGTAAAGACCGCCCTCAAAGTGACAGGCGATGCCTTTGTGGCAGGAGCCGTCCTTGTGATCGGGGGCCAACGCTTCGCAGCCACCAGCGTGACGCAGATGAATATGGAAGTCGATGTCCTCCTTGCGACCGCAGGAACATACACCGTCGTCGTTCAAAACCCCGATGGCAGCACCACCAACCCCTTGCAACTGATCGTCAAAAATGCCGCGCCCAAGCTGAGCTTTGTTGATCCCGCGCAAGTCCAAGAGTTTACGCCGATCACCTTACGTCTGAACGGCACAGGCTTCTTGAGTGGCGCGCAAGGTCGCCTTAATGGGACGGCCTATCCGACGACCTTTGTGTCTACAACAGAGCTTCGCGTCACCTTGCCCGATACCGTGAAGGCCGGTACTTATAGCGTGGATGTGTTGAATCCTGACAGCCAAGCGAGCAACACCGTCACCTTGACCGTGACGCCCAAACCACCCGCCCCCAAGATCGTGACTATCGTCCCTGCTCGTGTCGAACAAGGCGCAGGAACCGAGATCACCGTCAACGGAAGTGACTTCGTCAGCGGCGCTCAGATCCAGATCGGGCCACGCCTGCTCAATGCGACCTTCGATAATGCCAACACGCTCCGCGTCAAAGTCCCCACCGACCTTGTCGCAGGAAATTACCCTGTGGTGGTGTTCAATCCCGACGGCCAAAAGAGCAACACCGGCACCATCGAGATCTTCCGTTCTCCTCCGCCTGTTCTCAACTCGATCGATCCCACCTCCGCAGAAGTTGGAAAAGCCCTGACCATCGAATTCAAAGGCAGCAACTTCCGCTCTGGTTCTGCCACCGTCTTCCAAGGGGCCGCACAAACCACCGCGTTTGTGGATGCGCAAACCTTGCGGATGACGATCTCGCTCAATGGTGTAAGCGCCGGAACCTACGAGGTTTGGGTGGAAAATCCTGACGGCCAGATCTCTCAAAAGCTCAAGTTCACGGTCACAGCCCCCCAAGGCCCGCAGATCGTTCAGCTTCTGCCCAAAGACGGAACCACCAACACCAAAGTCAACGGGATCGTCGATGGACGGGGCTTTGTGACGGGTGCGAAAGTGCTCTTTAACGGCCAAGCCATGACCACCACCTTTATCAATGCCTCGTCTCTTGGCGTGGTGTACGATCTCAACAACATCGCCGCAGGCACTTATCCTGTGGTGGTCGAAAACCCCGATGGTAAGCGCTCTAACGCCGCCTTCTTTACGGTCTCAGGACAAAAGCTGCCTGCACCGATCTTGATCTCGGTCACCCCTACCACGATCAAACTCAGTTCCAACCAACCGATTTATCTCAACGGCCAACACTTCCAATCGGGTGCTGTGATGTCGCTGCAATTGCCCTTTGTTGGGGCGGTTGGGCTCCCCACTAACTACATCAACGACACCCTCTTGATCGTCACCGCGCAACTTCCGAGCATTCCTTTCCCCTTCCCCCCTCAGCGCGTCCAAGTCTACATCACCAACCCCGACGGCCAAAAGAGCAACAGTCTCCAAGTCACCGTCGAACGATAATCTCCATTCCTCTGCTACACGATCTCCGCCGCCGCTCCGCCCCTTATGAATGCTTTTTTTGCTTCTCAATAAATGCTGCTTGGCTTTTCTGAAAAACTGCCGCCAAACTCAACGAGCACAAGAACTTCGCGGGCCAGAGCGAAAATCGCTCTGAGGGACCGAACGGGTGGCGATCGGTTCTCTTTTAGATGGCCCTGTGACTTTTTGGCCTTGACAGGTATAGAGTTCTTTACTACAGTTCTAGACTGTTGTACGAAAACCTGTGTGATTGTGATCTGGATACGATATCCGAGAGAAGTATACACAAAGGGTTAGGTGTGATCCGCTGTAGACGTCCTGTTTTTCGGCAGTCACAGGGGTTCCCCCTACATCTGTTGCTCACACCATAAGCAAGTTTTGCATCGGCTCAGAAGATCATATTCTTTCTAGAGAACCAACGGAGGTTTCGTTCATTATGATCGTAGCGTCCGACAAAAAAATGCAATTCGTCGATCCGAATTGGTCGGGGGATCTGCACAAGAAGGATCTGCACAAGAAGGATTCGCTCCCCCTAATCCGTAGGGTCTCTTTCGGCATTCCCCTTGCCTTCCGCTAACACCTACACGATTCGTTGCGTGTTTTTCAAAGAAATACGCTTCTGTACCTCAAGTTTTGTGGCGGAGACAAGGAGTCTTATCCGTTGGGTTTGGGTAATTCACAGTGATCGTATCTTTGGGGTTGAAGCGATGACTCCTTGCGTTGCCTCCCTTGAGCTTCCTTGGAGAAGGGCATGAACAGACACCATCGGCTATTCTTTCTTTTATGTGCGGCTTTTCTTGCGTGTTGCTTGATCGGACTATTGAGTGCTTTGCTTCAAGCTGGCTCGCCTACCGCTGTTTTTTTACTCGACAAACAATCCGCTCACATGACTTTCTTTCCGTATCCTGTGACGTTCCAAAATGTGATGACGCTCTGTTTTTTTGTTGCTTTGGGAGAACTTTTTTTCCGCTTTTCCGAGATTCAACGACAAAAGCAGTTTTTTGAAATGAAATTATTGCCAGAAGATCCTCATGCTGTGCTTACAAGCGAAGACCTGCCTGCGTTGCGCGAGCGCCTTTCTCGCAAAACAGGCTCTTTGCGTGGATTTTTACCACACCTGATCGATCAATGTTCACTTAATTTTCAAGCCAATCGCTCGATCTCCTCTGCACATCAGGTCTTTTCTTCGATGAACGACCTAGAGCTCCACCGAATGGATCTTCGTTACAATCTGCTTCGCTATCTCGTATGGCTTCTGCCTACTCTGGGATTTATTGGTACGGTTGTGGGTATCGCCTTGGCCCTGTCTGACTTTTCGACATCTGTTGGGGATGGGAAATCCATTCAACAAATCCTGCCCGGAATTTCTGCAAACTTGGGATTAGCTTTCTATACAACGATCATCGCTCTTTTTTACAGCGCTGTCCTTGTCTGGTTGATGCAGTGGCTGCAAGCTACGGAAGAAGATCTCGTTAATAAAACTTCCTCTTATTGTTTGGAAAACTTTTTGAACCGACTCTACATACACCAATCCTAAACCAACCGAAGAGGCCATTCCATGCGCCGAAAACCCCGAGAGATTTCCATTTTTAACCTTTCGATGATGGACGTCATTTTCGGCGCTTTGGGGGCTTTTATGTTACTTTTTTTGATCGTCGTTTTGGATCTCTCCCCCCCCACACCCGCACCTCACCCTTGCCCAACTTGTGACCCCTGCCCGCAACTCCCACCTCGTCCCCAATGTCCCGTATGTGTCTGTAAAAAAGATTCGTTTTTTGTTTTTTGGATCGGATGGGATAGCCCTGATCCACGAACGGATATCGACCTCTATGTAATCGCGCCAAACGGCGAATTCTGTGGCTTTTCGAGAAAAAGTACAACTCAACCAGAAATGAATTTGATCTTTGATTATCAATCCCCAGGGCGGGGAAGCAAGGAGATGGTTCTCGTCCCACAAGCAGGCGCGGGTCGTTGGAAGATC
>CAUJFU010000480.1 GCA_963169055.1 Myxococcota bacterium | reverse complement strand
TCAAGCCTTGTCTTCTCTAGGGTTGGAACCCACCGATTTGATGTCTGTGGAGACTGCGTAAGACGTCTTCCCTATCGGGTTGGCGCTGCCGTCTGTGAAGCAGAAAGGAAGCCCAAGTGCTTTAGCCTTGGGTGGTTCACATCTCCCCCATCCCTTCCTGCAACCATTCCAACGTTCTTGACAGCCCTTCTTCGACGCTTACGGTTGGCTGGTATCCCAATAAATGCCGAGCCATCGAGATATCCGCACAAGAATGCTTGATCTCCCCTGCACGTGCTTCCGCATAACGCAAGCGGCTTGGTGATTCACACAAAGACATCACCAACTCCGCAAGACGTGTGATCGTCACAGCACGCCCTGTTCCCACGTTGATCGATTCTCCCCGTGAGACCGGTCCAAAACAACCCAATAACAACGCCTGTACGATATCTTCCACAAAAACGAAATCTCTTGTCTGGCGACCATCCCCAAAGATCAACAACTCTTGCCCCAGCAACGCACGCTGCAAAAACAACGAGATGACCCCCGAATACGGACTCCTCGGATCTTGGCGCGGCCCAAAAACGTTAAAAAAACGTAACGACACCGCTGGAACGGCATAATGCAACGCATAGACTCGCAACCACCCCTCGCTAGTTAACTTATTCAACCCATACGGAGAAAGCGGAGACGTCGGCATATCCTCGCGCATCTGCTCGGCTTCCAAATCCCCATAAGTCGCTGCTGACGAGGCAAAAACAATCTTCTTTACACCGCTACAACGGGCAAATTCTAACAACTGCAACGTCGCCACTTGGTTGATCTGGATATCTTCAAGCGGCTTCACCAAAGAACGCGGAACAGACGTCTGTGCGGCCAAATGAATGATCCGATCAATCGGTTCGTCTTGTTGTGCCGCAAACAAAGACGGCCACAAAGAAGACGTGATATCCGCCTCGATCAAACGAAACCCCAAACCACCTTCGTAACGCAAAAGATTTTCCCGAGAACCCGTCGAAAAATTATCGATCACCACCACACGCGCACCGCGCTCCAACAACGCCCCCACCACGTGCGAACCAATAAACCCCGCTCCCCCCGTCACCAACACACGCTCACCCGCAAGTTCCGACATCCACAACTCCTTCTTCCACAGCGAAAAAACGTCACGCTCCGCGTAGAGCGGTGATTCGGAAACCCATGCGGAAAAGGCGCAAACAGCACGTCAAATCGAGCTTTTCCAACCATCCGAAACGCTGGCACACCGCTCAAAAAGCTCCGTCATACTAGCGCAACCCACCGCCCCCACGCAAAACATTCCTCTTAGCGAACAGCAATTCACTTCGAAAACAGCGCAGCTATCGGGTGTTCCCTCTTCCCACAAAACCACCCTTCCCCTCCGCAAAACCACCCCTCCCCTGCATAGAACCGACTCTCCCCTCAGGAAGGCGTATGGATATGCAACGTCTCGCCATTTTTCACAAAAAGCGTTCCTTGAAGGATCGCAGAACCATCGACATGGACAAACTTGTCCCCCACAACCGTTTTGTTGATCGACAAAAACCCTAGCAACTTGAGCGTTTCAGCGTCTCGAACCTCAATACCCGCATGAAACAACACAAAGAGTTTCTTACGATCCTTGGAAAGCCCCATCGCATGGCCCAAAGCGCGCGTTCGGACTTCAGCCTTCGCGGCAGCAAGGCTCAAGGGTACACGCACCAACAAAGCAGCTTTCGCGCTGTACACCAACAACGCCTGCTGATCGGGCGTAAACAACAAGCCGTATGGGGTTTTTGGTATCGGTTTCTGCAACGTCTTGCCCGTCACCGTGTCCACGACGATCACATGCCCCTGTTGATTCGGTAGTTCCGTGTATTCCGCCAAAGCGATCTTGGCCATCCCTTCGCTCGCAACAATCCGCTCAAGGCGATACTGATGTTGAAAACGTGCGATAATCTGGCGATCGCCAGAAGGCCACTTGATCCCCAAAAGCGCCTTGCGTTGGGGCTGATCAGCAGGAAGCTTACAATTGTCTTGGTAGCCTTCTTCACGCAACAACAACAACCGACTACTTTGTTGATCAAACCCCACCACCCGAAACTGACGATGGCATCCAGAGGAAACCAACGAAAGATGGCCCGTGATGGCGTTATTGCGCACATCCCAGTGCAAATACACCGTACGCTGGCGGCCTTGCAGTTGCGCAGTTTGCGGCAGATGCAACAACAAACCACCCACACCACGATCGAGATCAAGATGCGCCACTTCCAGATCACCCGAAGCCTTACGGATCCCTTGGAACCACGGATGCAATGAACGGTGCCTTAACAAATAGTCCCGAATCGGCGGTTTTAACGTCACCAATCGCTTGCGCGGCGTATACCACACCGAGATCGAGCGATCCGAACAAAAAGCCTCCGTGTAACGACCCGTCATTCCGAGCAATACAGTATTTTTTGATGCGCCGATCGCTTGGATCTGTTCTGAAAGACCATGCCGATAACGCTGCACATCCACCCGGCCAAAGCGCGTTTGAAGATGGGCTTGATCTGTAAAACGCGGTGCAGCCACAGGATTGTGCTTGGTGCGTTCTTGCGCGCAATGCGCCTTCCATCCGACCAAAGCAGCGTCCCCATCAACAGACGGAGATGCGTAAGAAGGCTCCACAGGCTGCATCGACGTCATGCCCGACCCGTTCGGCAACTGCACAGATCCCTGAAGCGACGGATTGATCGGAGGCACAGCAGATGACGTGTCGGGCGGTTGAACAAGAGAAGGCGTTGCAGACGGATACACCCGATTTGAGGGACTCAACGAAGCTGTCGATCGTTGATAACGACGAGGTTGGACCGCAGAGGGCGTTGCAGGAACATACCCACGCGGACGCACAGGCGCGGCAGTCGCAGGGAGATAAGCACGAGGGTTAACCTGAGGCAAAGCGTCTGGCGAAGTTTGTGGAGCGACCTCATGGCCTTGCGCCAACGCACCATAACGAAGCAGTCGTTGTTGCAAACGTGCCTTCCGCGCCAAAACGAAGCGCAAAGCCCCTTGGTATCGGTGCATCACAGAAAGATGTTGTTGTGCGCGTTGGGTGTAAGCAGCCTGCTCACCATGTTCGGGGGAATATGCGTGTTGTCGATAACTTTGATACAAACGCCGATGCGATCGGATCGCAAGACGATATGCCCGCTCTTTGCGAGCCAATTGAGCCATCACGCGATGAATCTGCGCCACACGCAACTTCCATTGAAACCGCTGATGCTCTTGGTTGACTTGCCTCTGGTGCTCATGGCGCAACGCCCGATCCGCATCGCTTCGTTCTGGATCATCACGCCACTTCGGAGCGCCCTGCCCACTCGTAAATCGGCGATCTGGTCCATACGACTGTTGGGGGGGGGGCATCGAATACGCACCATGCGCTGGCACCTGTGGAGAGGGAGAAGGTCGCGACGAATCAACTTGACCATAACGCCCTTGTGTCGGCTGTAAACGACGCCCCCATGTCGGTTGCGCTTCGTCTGCGGGAGGCCCTTGGCGATACACCACAGAGCCTTCTTGATGACCCACACAGCCCGAAACCAACAGGCCAAACATCAAGACCATCATCCCTTTTGTTGCGTTGTATGTTCTGTCCATGGCTGATGCCCCTGCGTGTTTGTTTTTGAAGCGTTCCCTCGCACAACGATAGACCCCGCGCAAGGTTACAGTTCTGTTTGAAAAAGATCGCGCCCGCAAAGAATATGCCACCCCAAGATACTCTTGGCTTGATCCCAAAGACCAGCCCCTTGCCTTTTCACCCAAAGACACCGCGCATCGAACTGATCCGACCTTTCACAAGGGTTCACACCACCACACGGCTGAGAGACAGCCTCCCCTCCCCTGCCCCACCCTTTGCCATCAAGAAGTCGCTACTCCACCCCTGCTTTGCCCACGGAGTATTCTTGCTCCATCAAATACGGTGCTTAGCCTGCACGCTCGACAATCAAAGCAACAGCTTCCCCGCCCCCAAGACACAACGTCGCAAGCCCTCGCCGCAAGCCCCGCTGCTCTAGCGCAGATAACAACGTCACCAAAACACGCGCACCACTCGCCCCGATCGGATGACCCAAAGCGATCGCACCGCCGTTCACGTTCACCCGATCTTCCGACAATTCCAACTCTTTCATCACTGCCAACGTACTCGATGCAAACGCTTCGTTGATCTCGTACAGATCGATGTCACCACGAGAAAGGCCCGCTTTTTTCAGCACTTTGGGGATCGCTTTGATCGGCGCGACCAACACATCGTGCGGCTCAATACCCGCCGAAGCCTGCGCTCCAACACGCCCCAATACCCGCAATCCATGCTTCTCAGCATAAGCCCGCGACACCACCACCAACGCCGCTGCACCATCCGATATCTTCGAAGCGTTGGCCGCTGTCACCGTACCATCCTTCTTAAACACCGCACGCAACGAGGCCAGCTTCTCCAGCGGAGATGGGCGCGCTGCCTCATCGTCTAAAAAGGCCAACGCTTCGCCTTTTTTTTGCGGGATCATCACAGGCATCCGTTCTGCATCAAAACGCCCCGATTGCACCGAAGCCAGCGCTCGCTCATAAGAACGAAACGCATAAGCATCCTGTTCCTCTCGCGACACGCCAAACTTTTCTGCCACAAGATCCGCTGTATAACCCATGTGGAAGTCGTTGTTCACGTCCCACAAGCCATCGCGGATCATTGCGTCCCACATCTCCCCATGCCCCATCCGATAGCCCGTTCGCGCCTTCGGCAAAAGATACGGCGCTTGTGACATCACCTCCATCCCCCCCGCGACCACCACTTCCGCATCACCACAAGCCACCGCTTGCGCGGCCAACATCACCGCCTTCAAGCCCGAACCACACACCTTATTCACCGTGATCGCGCCTACATCATACGGCAAAGCCGCTTTTAAGACCGCTTGGCGCGCAGGATTCTGACCCAAACCGTGCGGCAACACATTCCCCATGATCACTTCGTCCACCTGATCAGGTCCAACACCCGCACGCTTCAACGCCTCCACGATCACCAATCCCCCCAGTTCCGTCGCCGTAAAACCAGAAAGCCCCCCCTGAAAATTCCCTATCGCCGTCCTCACCGCACCAACGATCACAACCTCGCGCATACGCCTTCTCCCTTCTTCGTCCGATCTGCACCCCACAACGGGCGCATACATCGTCTTGCTCGCTCTGCACCCCACAACGGGCGCGCAAAAACAAACGACGGTTATCACGACGCCGCCCCAAAAAACAAGACGCTCATCGCACCCAAAGGTACGCAAACCCCTTGATCTTTTTGTCCCCGTTATCAGGCGCTGCCGACCCTGCGGTGGATGCAAAATTACCCACCACAAAATTGGCATCCACGGATCCCCCCAAAAAGATCGCCGAATCCACCGAGCCACAGTCGAATTGCTCGTTCCCCAACCAAGCGATCCGCGCCCATCCAACGACCCCTCCCGCAAGACCTCCCCCCGCCAACACGTTGTAAGCTTCTCGCGCACAATTCCGCTGCAACGAAGCATCCGGCAACATCGCCCTCCAAGCATCGCGCCCTGCCCACTCATCAAACGAAACACTCGTCCCTCCGACTTCAACGCTGCCTATCGTAGTCGACATCATCTCGTACATCGACGCCATCGGCTTCGACAAGATCACACGCTTAAGCTGCGCATCCACCTGTCCCAAGGCAGGCTCACTGATCGGCTGATCTTGTGGGTGCATCCCGACCAACAAGTGCGTGTACGCCACCGCATAATAACTCTGCAACTTCGCTTCTTTGTCTGGGAGGATCTTGATATCTTCTTCATTCAACGTGTTGAGGTCGGTCCATCCGGGGTTTAAAGCATAATAACCAAAGCGACTCGCGGCTCCGCCTTGGTTGTGCCCGACTTTCATGATCAAGGTCCACCCTCCCCCATCGTAGTCCATATCGCAATGCACCCGAAAAGCCTTCCCGATCGGCTTGTGAACAGAGGACGGATGGATCCAATAAAATCCTGTTTTGGGCGGGGTGTTGGGATCGTAAAACGAAGTGTTGCGGTAGGCAAGACAACTCGCTTCGATCGTTCCATCTGCACGGACATATCCGCCATCAGCGTCTTTGGTTGGATCTTTTACAGTCAACAGATCCGCCCCGACATATCGGAAACCTTGGCGCGTACCGCTTTGGGTGCCAAGCACCTCCCGCACCGAAACAAAAGCCATCCGAGCGTGACTCTTATACGCCAAGACTCCCGATAAATCAGGACCTGCGTTGCCTGCGTAGGCTTTATCTCCTTTGTAATCGGCTTCAAACTTCGAACCGATCCCCACAAATCCATCCGGCTGATCGCAATTGCTCGTGCCTGCCAACAAACCGATGCGCACAGCTTCGATCGCTTGGGCTTTTCCGCTGCCATCGCGCTTGACACAAAAACCTTGACGATTGCACAACGCCCGAATATACGGGATCTCTCCACTCGCCAACGATACGCTGCTTTCCCATGATTGCCTTTCCGAACTGCTTGCCGAGAACCCGCCTTGCGCATTCAACGGTGCTGCCGCACTCGATGCTCCAGAACAATCCAACAGCGCAGAGCGCAAGGAGGCTCCACGTTGCCAAAGAAGATGCTCGGTGGGTGGGGGAAAAGTTCCGTTTAACTTGGTGGGATCGCTCGGAGCAAAGGGCATCATCTGAACCAAAACCGATCCAAAAGGCAACACATCGTACGATATCAAACGCGCTGCTTGGGCGTCTGGAACAACAAGATCACGCTTCAAACGCGCCCTACCGCCCGGACCGAGCGCAGGAGTCGTACAAAAAAACCGCGACAATCGCGTGCCGGCATCCGCATCACAATGCGTCCAGATCTCGTTGTCAAACGACCATTTGTCGTCCTGTCCGTCGATCTTCAACGCCAGACTCCAGCCCCCGCCTCGCTTCGCCATCTGGCAATACACCTTCACAGGCCCCCCTGCCCCGGGCGGCTGGACCCAATAAAGACCGTCGTTGCGCGGCAAACTTTCTTGGTGATACAACCTTCCCAGATAGCCCGCACAACTCATCGGATACGTCCCGTCTAGCCAACGATGCACTTGATCAACATCTTGGATCAGTATCGCTCGCACAGGAAGCAGTCGGACATACAACAACGCAAAGCCCGGATTCACCGCATCTTTTGTTTTGACTTGCCCTGCTGTTCCTTCATGCTCAGGAACCCCCGTCGCAAAGTTTCCGCTCGTCACAAGCGCCCCGCCACCCGACGATCCATACGGAACCACCTGCGCCCCCACGCCTAGAAACGAATGCCCTGCGATACTCCCGCAACTGTACTCACTCCACACAATCCCCAAGCGCAACGCACGAACCATCGAGCTTGTGGGGTACGTATTGGTGGCGATGTTGATGCCTTGCCACACACACGACGAGGGCGCGGTGTGATACGTCGCCTTGGGCAACAACCCTAACCATGCAACCGAACGTTCTTCTCGCTGAATCGGCAGGTAACGCTCTTGTGAGATCAACCGTCGCAAGGAATTGCCGTTGTACCCCATAACCAAAGAGCCGAATTTCCCGATCGGATCGTTGGCGTCGCGCATCTTCAACATCGCCTGAGACAAAGGAACCGTACCGTACGTCCCAAACAACGCCTCTTTTGCGCTCTCATCCAAACTATTCTCATTGAGTCCGCCTTGCGAGGACAACCAATACGGCGAATCATACGCAAAAGTCGGAGACCGCCCATCCGCCTTGAGCACCAACGTCCATCCCCCTCCTTGCGTTGTCATCTCACAATAAGCCAAGCTCGGAACGTTCGTTCCTGTCGGCTGGATCGCATACACCCCATCATCTGTAGAAGCGCGATAAAATCGTGATGGCGGATAACGATATCCTGCACAGCTTAACGCAACACTTCCATCACTCCAACGCCTAGCAACCACGGGAGATTGTGTATAGACCACGGCTTTTTGAATGCACTCACCTTGGACACATTGCGCGTCAGCACCGCAGTCTTGATCGATCAAACAATTTGCACAGACCCCACCTTTACAGGCTTGGCCTTGCGGACAATGCGCAGACTTGGCGCATGCCTGACACAGATTCCCGATACAGTAAGGCTTGGTCGCGTCCCGCACCTGACAATGCTGATCCGTCTCGCAAACGACACAACGCGACGACGACAACAAACAAATCTTTGGATCGTTCGGATCTTTCGAACAATCCGCATCCACCTTGCACTCGATACACTGGCCTTTCTCACAACGCTTGTTTGCGCAATCCGCATCACGCAAACAAGCGACACACGCGCCCTGATCGCAAAACAGACCCGCCCCACAATCCACATCCGCAAGACACGACGAACACGCTCGATTGATACAAGCCAAAGGAGCCGTACAATCGGCTGTTTTCAAACAAACCACACAACGGCTTGTTTGACGATCACAAAAAGGTGTCGCGGGATTGCGCCCAAACTTCGTACAATCCGCATCTTCGCGGCATGGAACACAGCGCTTTTGATAACAAATCGGCTCGTGTGGTTTGCAGTCCGTATGAAGCAAGCACTCCACGCACTCCCCTTGACTCTTGCCCACCTCTGTGTTGCAAAAAAAACCAGAAAAACAATCTTCGTTCTTGCTACATCCAAGCGATGGTTCGGGAGGATTCGACGATTCGGACGGCGGAATCTCTGCACCATCAGGCGGCGTTGTTTCTTGCGAGCCGTCCGCAGGTTGAGCAGGTTCTTCCGAACCGTCAGGAGGTTGGGTGCGGTCGGAAGGAGATTCATCCCCACCATCGGACTCAATGCCGCTGTTTTTTTCGTCGATGGCTTCGCGCTTTTCGTCCGAAGTGTTCTCGCTGATGACTGCGTTCTCTTTGCGGTTGGCTTGCGCACGAGCAAAAGGCACACAGACTGAGCGCTCACACAAAAACGCTCCGATCGGTCGACAATCCCCATCGTTTCGACAAAACCACGTTTCAGGAGATGCTGATTCGCCGTTGCAGCCCCCTTGCCCCAACCAAAGCAAGCCCAACAAAAACAATGCACGCCGCATCATCGCCTCTCTTTCGTGATCCGTTAACGGACGAACAAATAACCCATTCGCTTTCGGGCGTTGTCTTTGAAGGCTTCTATCCTATCGGATCCAACGAACCCGTTGACCCCGAGGGTGTCGTTTGCACCGATCCCAATAAAGGATTGGGGACCAAAACCAAAGTTGGAGCAACCCCGATCTGGCGAACCCAAGATCCCAAAACGCACCTTTATTCCGGGGTAATCATTGAGGATATTCTTGTCTCCATGCGCGTTAAACGCCTCCCGATGACACTCCCCTTGCAAAACGCCGTTGGGCAACAACAGCCGCCAGCCCAACACCGTAGGAAGAGGCGGATCAAAGCCGATACTTCGGCCTTGTTGCATCAAGGATTGAAAAGACGAAGCACTTTTGTTGACCGAAAGATAGAGACGCGGTGCGCCTGCCTTGATCTCCGAAAAAGCCAGCAACACCGATTGAAAAGGTACCGTCGAAAAGCTCGCTAGCTTGGCCTCGTTGAGATCCATCTGTAGATCAGGCGCGTTATGAACCGCTGCGTTGGTCCACAAAGCAGCATCGTACACAAAGGTTTTTCGGCTCCCGTCCGCTTTTAAGATCAACGTCCATCCACCGCCCTTTTCGGTCATCAAACAGTACACCGCAAACGGTGTCGCGCTTGCTGCGGGCTTGATCCAATACACACCGTCTGTTTTTGATTCAATATATCCGGGCTTTCCGTTGAAATACTCCTGACAAGAGATCGCATACCCACCATCCTGCCAGCGATTTCCTGTGATACTGCCGTTTTGAAAGGAAGCGATCTGCACTTGGCAACGACTGGCTTGGGTGTCGCACTTGACGCCATTGCATTGCACGTCTGCTGTACATCCCGTACAGCGGCCTCCTACACACAACAAACCGCTCAGACAATCCTTGGTTTCCGCGCACTCGGCCTTTTGACACACTTTGTTGACGCAGTTTTTGTCAGGGCCACAATCTTTGTCTTCGGTGCAAAAGTCGCAGCGTCCGTTGATACAGAGCAAACCGTTGACGCAATCCGTTGATTGCTTGCATTGCGGCGCACTACAAACGCCTTGGCGACAGATATCCCCGTTCAAGCAATCAGCATCTTTCGCACAAACCATGCAACGACCCGCCACACACAACCGCCCCGTTGGACAAAGCATCGCAGGATCTTGCTCGTCACAAGCCACACACAGATCGTCTCGACATATCGTGTCCGAGGGACAATCCCCATCGTTTTGACAAGATGCAGCCTTACACGATCCATTGCTTTGGCAGGCCGCAGCAGGCGAGCAAGGCTTTTTTGTCGTACAAGGTTCGCAACCTTCGTCGATCTGCCCGTTGCAATTATTGTCCAAACCATCGCCACAAACCTCGTCAGGTTTGCACGAAAGAACGCGCTCTGGTGCGGTGCCTTCGGGTAATACATCAGGATCAGCGTCTGGAAAAACCTCATTCCCTCCCTCCAAGACAGGCTCCACGGGATGTTCAGGAAGCTCCGATTCTACAGGAAGCTCAGTTGTTTCATCCATCGTATTTTCCGATGCGATGTCTGCTTCCTGCGATGGTTCGTTCAAACCTTCCGAAGCATCGGTCGTTTCAGAGCCTTGCGTATTCGACACAAGACAAAGCCCCGCAGCACATCGCGTATCTTTCGGACAATCGGTATCGTTGGCACACAACGCACTCGATCCGTTAGGGAGGCGCAAAGCCCCCGTCGGTTCGCAAGCCACAAAAGCAAGCATCCAGCCAACCGCCGCTCCCCACAAGGCACCCCACAAAAGACGCCGAGGAACGAGAAAAAAAATCCCTCGGGTTGTCCCAGAGGAGCGAGGGGTTTGTGTTTGCATCTTCGCCATCTTGTTCCCATCTACAAAAGCAATTGAAAACATCCGTCAAATCGGAGAAAAAAGCCGATAAGTAGAGAGTGTACGCAAGATGACAAAAGATGGGAAGACTACAAACAAACGAAGGGAGGAAGACGATGCAAAATCAAAGTCGGAAGACGCGGTGGATAGGGTGAATGGGAATAGGGGTAGGGTTCAGCATCCTTTCTTGGTGGAAACAAAGGCCGTGATGGGGAGATGCCGCCCTCACGCAAGGGCTACGAAGCCTGTGCGGAACCAAGCCATGGTGGGCGGTGTGGCTTACAGAAGTCGGATGGGGAGCTATCGAAAGATCTCCAACGCCATCATCGCATGAGGATGCAAAAAGCGAATGAAGATCAAAAAGCCAAACAGCGAAGCCGCCACAAGAAACGAAGCCACACCGATCTTTGCGATCTGATCGCTGCGCATCGGTGGCGCATGCAAGATCATCCGCAACCGCCGAAGCTCGACCTCTTCCATCTCGAAAAAGTGCGGCGCGCTGCGTTCACCAAAGTTAATGCCCGTGATCCCTTTTAAAAGTAGCGTATCATAGGGCGTGATCGTTTCATGTCCACGCAACAACGCCATCTTGTCTGCGCGCCGTCGGGCCATAAACTCCTTAAAAAACTCCGCAACGCCGATCATCGCAAGCAAATACAACAAGATCAATTCATGAACCAGCGCGAACACGACCGTCAGCGCAAGCACCGCAATCACGGCGACAAACCCCCATGCAGAGCGCAACGAACACGCCACCGCGTGCAGAATACGCCCCCCATCGAGCGGATGCACCGGCATCAAGTTCAGCAAGTTGATCAACGCTCCCCAAATCGCAACGGCCAGAAAAAAATCCACAGGATACACCGCATAAGCCAACAAACACAAAAAGGTCAAGATCGACCCCCACAACGGCCCCGCCAGATTCACCCGCGCTTGCGCGTACCAAGAAGGCCACACATCATCCGTTACCGTCGCAGCCCCAAAGAACGGGATCAAAAACACCCCCCGTATCTGCATCCCTTCGCGTTGCATCGCCCAAACGTGGCCCAGCTCGTGGAAGATCAGGATCACACACAACAATAACGCAAACTCCCATCGAAAAAAGACGGCATAAATCCCCAAGGATACGCCTGCATAGGCGGGTTTGATGCTTTTCAACAGCAGCTTCATCCCCGTCGGCAAAAAAGACAAAAAGCCAAAGAAGAGCTTCATCATAAACGCCCAGATCCCAAACCAGACTTGTGTTGAAGCCCCACGTTCGGGCTTTACCGTGGGGGGTTGGTCTGCAACCGCTTGCTCCACCTCTGCACGCACACGAAAGCGCAACCGCGCAAGATCAGGGGTCCGCTCGCTCGGTCCGATCTGCTGGATAATCAAAGCCAACAGCAGATCCGCATCGCGCATATCGACGATCGGATAGGGCGGATCGCCAAAAGACACATGACGCCGCGTCCCAAACAGGAAATTACCAAAGTTCGCAAAACAAAACTCGTCCCCACGCATCGTCACAACACGCGCATAACATAGCGGATACGGTTTAAAAAACGCTTCGACTGCATGAAGATACACCGCGTCGACTTCAGACCAAGGCACATACAAAACCCGCAGTTCGTCCTCGTACACGATCCCCACATCATCCAACGTCACACGCCGCCAATGATACGGGAAAAAATAGAAGATCAAACAAGCCAACACACCCAACGATGTATGCAAGCCAAGTGTCCATTGGATCGGTCTCAACGCAGTCCAGCTTTGCGCCATCCAAAAAGTCAGCGGAGACGTAAAAAGCAAACCCAGCACAAGTTGCACCAAAAATCGCCGATAATTCGCGTGAAACGTCACAGGACGACCAAAAACACCTGAGCGCTTCGACCACACCGCCTCCCCAACCACCTCTTCGTCCCGCGACAAAAAGATCGCAAGTTGTTGCTCGCCTTCTTGCGCCCTCAACGCTTCGCCTTCTCCCTCCCCCTCTTCGTCTAAACCAAAAAGCACTTCTTTCGACAACAAAGCTCTCGGTGGTTTCGGCCCTTCGAGCTCTCCAAAGATCTCCGTCTCTGCGATCTCTTGTGACGAAATACTCTGCTGCACATTCTCTTGTGCTTTTTCCCCCAAGACCCCAACCACCAAAGAATCCGAACCCTGCAACTCCTCTGCACTCTCTCCAAGATGTTCGGCCTCTCCTGCTTTTTCCACCAACGAAAAATTCGCTTTTTCCGATTCCACCGAGGCTTGTAAAGCCTCTGCCCCGCAAAGTGTACCGACACCCGATGTTTCGCGAAGTGTACCGACATCCGATGTTTCGCGAAGTGTACCGACGCCCGATGAGGACGTTGTGTCAACGCTATCAAGCAAACGCAACTCACCGCCAAGCACACGGATCTCACTGATTTTTTGGGAAGATAGCGCCTCCGAAGATTGCGCGGGGAAAAAAAAGTCCTCTTCGTTTAAGAGATCGCCTTCGACTTCGGAAAAAAAAGACATCTCCAAATCCTCGGGGGATAGGGACTCATCGTTGTTTTCATCTTGTGAACCCGCCGTTGCGCCTTGCTGCCCCGACCACGCAAAAAAAGCTTCTTCTAACTCCGAAGAAGCCAAAGAAGCCGTCTCTGCGCCGAGTTCAGCGCTCTGTGCAACGGTTTCTCGTGCTGCTTCCATGATGTCCCGTTGTGTCCCTGCAACGGTGTTTTCTCTCGTTTCTTCGGGGATGTGTTGCGGTGTTTCCTTCGTAACCGTATCCGCCAAAATTTCCGCAATCAAAGATGGGTTCGCGTGTGTTTTGAGCGACGGATTGATCGTTGTTTCAACCGATGTATCGGCCTGTTTGGACGGAAGTTCACAAAAAAGAGGCATCTCTCGGCTGTCTGATCGCAACGACAACAGCGATTTGGGATCTTTGACGGCATCCGAAGCGGCCACATCTTCCTCCTAACCTCTTATTTTTTCAGAGGAAATGAAAAATCAAGAACCATCTCCTCAACAAGATTTGACAGGCGCGATCAAGTGATTAGCTTAGCCCCGCTATCGGGATCAACCAAGAACGATCAGCCACTCTTGACGGCTGCGTTCTGCACCAAACGATCAACGTTTCCATCAAAAAGTTCCAAGACTTTACCATCCACACCCAACACACGACGAGGGAAATTGACGATGAAGTTTCGACCCTTGCATGACCGCATTTTGCTCAAACGCCGCGCCAGCGAAGAAAAAACGGCAGGGGGAATTATCATCCCCGACAGTGCAAAAGAAAAGCCCCTTGAGGGAGAAGTGATCGCGGTAGGCCCCGGTCGCGTCAACCGCGAAGGCAAACTCCAAGCACTTGAAGTCAAAACGGGCGACCTCGTACTCTTTGGAAAATACGCAGGTACCGAAGTCAAGCTTGATGGCGACGACTTCTTGCTCGTCCGCGAAGATGACGTGATCGCGATCATCGAACGCTAAACCGTAGAAGACACCTTCCTTTTTTGTGTCTTTCGTGTCGTGTTAAGCTCTAACACCCCCCATCCATTTTCGAATGCACCACGGCGAAGTGTACGCGAACAGGCCACTTTGCGATCGAGCAGAGACGAGCCTTCGCAACAACTTCCCACCGCCCGTTCTATCGCATCCGTCCGATGAATGCGTACGGAAACATAAAAAACCACGGGCGGATCAGCATCCAAAACAAACAAATAAAGGGATACAAACATGGCAGCCAAGGATATCTTGTTTGGTCAGTCCGCGCGTGAAAAGATGATGGTCGGCGTTGAACTTCTCGCCAAAGCCGTGATGACAACGCTCGGACCTCGCGGAAAAAACGTCTTGATCGAAAAGTCGTGGGGCGCTCCCAACGTCACCAAAGACGGCGTGACGGTAGCAAAAGAGATCAGCCTCGAAGATCGCTATGAAAACTTGGGCGCTCAGATGGTGCGCGAAGCCGCCTCGAAAACCAACGATGTTGCGGGCGACGGCACCACAACAGCCACCGTGTTGGCCTACGCCATGGTTCGCGAAGGCAACCGATTGATCGCCGCAGGCGAAGATCCAATGGAACTCAAGCGCGGAATGGACAAAGCCGCCGAGACCGTGGTTCGCGAATTGGCGAAACTTTCCCGCAAAGTCGAAGGCCGCAAAGAGATCGCTCAGGTCGGCACCATCTCCGCGAACGGCGATACCACCATCGGTAACCTGATCGCCGAAGCGATGGACAAAGTCGGCAACGAAGGCGTGATTCAAACCGAAGAAGCCAAATCCTCTGAAACAACGTTGGATGTGGTTGAAGGGATGCAGTTTGATCGCGGCTACACCAGCCCCTACTTCGTCACCGATGCAGAGCGTATGGTGGCCGAACTGGAAAATGCACACATCCTTTTGTGTGAGAAAAAACTCAGCAATATGAAGGATCTCGTGCCTCTGCTCGAACAGATCGCTCGATCCAATAGCAGCCTCGTGATCATCGCCGAAGACGTCGAAGGCGAAGCCCTCGCCACGCTGGTGGTCAACAAACTGCGCGGAACCCTCAACGTAGTGGCTGTGAAAGCCCCCGGCTTTGGCGATCGCCGCAAAGAGATGTTGAAAGATATCGCAGTGTTGACGGGCGGCCAATTGATCAGCGAAGATCTCGGCATGAAGCTCGAATCCGTGACGCTGCGCGATCTTGGTCGCGCCCGACGCATCCACATGAGCAAAGACAACACCACCATCGTTGAAGGTGCCGGTTCGCACGACGAGATCAAAGGCCGTATCCAACTGATCCGCCGCCAGATCGAAGAAACCACCAGCGACTACGACCGCGAAAAACTCCAAGAACGTCTCGCCAAGCTCGCAGGTGGTGTCGCTGTACTCAAGATCGGCGCTGTCACCGAACCCGAGATGAAAGAGAAAAAAGCACGCATCGAAGACGCACTCAACGCCACCCGCGCAGCCGTTGAAGAAGGCATCGTCCCGGGCGGTGGTGTCGCCTTGATCCGCGCTGGACAGGCCGCACACGATCAACTCAAGAACCTTCCGGGCGCACAACGCTATGGCGCGCAAATCCTCTTGCGCGCTCTTGAAGAACCCCTTCGCCAAATCGCCGAAAATGCAGGCTTTGAAAGCTCTGTCGTCGCCAATCGCGTCAAAGAAGGCAAAGGCCATTTCGGATTCAACGCAGCCACGGAAGAATACGGTGATCTCGTTACGAGCGGCGTCATCGATCCCTCCAAGGTTGTCCGCAGCGCTCTCCAAAACGCAACTTCCGTGGCCAGCATGATCTTGACCACCGAAGCCGCTGTCGT
>CAUJFU010000479.1 GCA_963169055.1 Myxococcota bacterium | reverse complement strand
TGCGACCGTGTACAAGGGGATTCAAGATCGGCTTGCTGAGCGTGGATTTGATAACTTAAGCGAGCGCGTCTACACCACCAAGGGGCAAAAGATGTGGTTGGCGTGGCGATCTTTGCGGTCGTTGCGTCAGGAACGTTTGCGTTGGAAGCGGCCTTCTACGCAGCCGTTTGTGTTGCAAAGCCGAGCGGAATTGAATGGGTGATCGATCTTTTGGGATTTTTCGCGATCCCTTTGGGCGTGAGCGGATGGGTGAGGAGTGATCGATCTTTTGGGATTTTTTCGCGAATCCTTTAAGCGTGAGCAGAATCTGTAGGGAACACAAAACGCAAGCGAACACCCCCGAACGTGTAGGGGGATCGACGCGAGATATCGCAAAGCCCGAATCCTGCCCAAAAAGCATGGTGCCTGTGTGTTTGAGGCGGCTCGTTTTGGGTTGCGTTGTTGCAAGAAGAAGAAAGTGAAGCGTGTCATGCAGAAAAAACCGAAAAGTGCAGTGGTGATCGGAAGTGGATTTGGTGGTTTGTCGTTGGCGGTGCGATTGCAGGCGCGAGGAATCCAAGTCAAGCTGCTTGAGAAGCGGGAGATGGTCGGGGGCCGAGCGTATCAGCTTAAAAAAGACGGATACACCTTCGATATGGGACCGAGCTTGATCACCGCGCCACCAATCATCGAATCGATCTTTCAAGCCGCAGGCAAGAAACTATCGGACTATCTCGAACTGCTGCCGCTCGATCCGTATTATCGGATCTATTACCACGACAAAACTTTTCTTGATTACAGCGGTGACAGCGAGAAGATGAAAGCGGAGATGCGGAAGTTTAATGTCAAAGACGCGGATCGCTATGATGCTTTCATGGAAAAGCTCAAGCCGATCTATGAAGCGGTGATCACGGATCAACTGGGCGCACGGCCCTTTGATACGATCCGCTCGATGCTTGCGTTTGTTCCGCGTGCGATCAAGCTGGAAGCCTATCGACCTGTTCACAACTACGTCCAGCGCTATTTTCAGGACTTCCGCCACCGTTTTATGTTTAGCTTCCACCCGTTGTTTATCGGTGGCAACCCATTCAGCGCTCCGTCGGTGTACTTGATGATCCCCTATTTGGAACGAGAGCTTGGGGTGTGGTTCACCAAGGGCGGGATGTACAGCCTCGTGAAAGCCCTAGAGAAGGTCTTTTTGGAGCTTGGTGGCGAAGTGCATACCTCGTGCGAAGTCCAAAAGATTCGCGTCGAACAAGGCCGTGCAGTGGGCGTGGAAGCCAACGATACTTTTTTCCCCGCAGATCTGGTGGTGAGCAACGCAGACTTTGGGCACACCTACTCCAAGCTGATCGCCTCGGAAGATCGGAAGAAATGGACCGACAAGAAAGTGGCCAAGACCTCGTACACCATGAGCTGCTTTTTGTTGTATCTTGGTGTTCGCAAGCAGTATCCGTCTCTCAAGCACCACACGCTGATCTTGTCGGAACGGTATCGTGAACTGATCCGCGATATCTTTAAGAACAAGATCTTGCCCGATGATTTCAGCATGTATCTGCACGTCCCCACGCGCACTGATGCGGAGATGGCTCCCGAAGGCTGCGAAAGTATGTATGTGTTGATCCCCGTTGCCAACAATACTTCGGGTCTCGATTGGGACGCGATCAAGGACGGATTCACCGACAAGGTGCTGCGTTTCCTTGAAGAGTGGGGGCTTGAAGGATTGCGCGAACACCTCGATGTTTGCGAAGTCTTTACACCCAACGACTTTCAGCATACGCTCAACTCGCACTACGGCAATGCCTTTGGTGTGGAACCCAAACTTTCGCAAACTGCCTATCTGCGGCCACATAACAAAAGCGAAGACGTCGAAGGGTTGTATATGGTCGGTGCAGGCACGCATCCCGGCGCAGGTGTCCCGGGAGTGATGCTTTCTGCCGAAGCCACCGAGTTTTGCATCGTTCGAGACTATCAACTGGACGAAACCAAGGCACTCCCTCCCAAAAACAACCTCGTGGCCTTGCCCTCGCCCAAGACACGCGACGCAAAAGACGAGAACGCTGTTCCACCTGCCGCCGCCGCTCGCCAACACAGCTCCTAGCCCCAACGCGGTATCTAGGACGCCAAGACGGAGGTTGTTTTGTCCGATCCGCTCAACGTCTCTTTTTCCGATCCATACGACGTTTCGCTGTATCAGATCACGCACCGAGGAAACGCAGGAGATATCGCGTTTTATCGGCGGGTTTGTCGGGGGGCCGAGACCGTCTTGGAGTTGGGTTGTGGGTGGGGCCGCGTGATGCTTCCGCTTTTGGAGGCAGGGCATCGCGTGACAGGTCTTGACCTCCATCCCGACATGATCGCAGCCCTCCAACAACGCCTCTCCACCGCCCCCGACACGCTCCGCGACCGCGCCTCTTTGATCCTTGCCGATATGTCCGCATTTTCCCTTGAACAACGCTTTGATCGGGTGTTGATCCCTTACAACGGCCTGTACGTGCTGCTTAGCGAGTCCGCACAACGTGCCTGTTTGCAACGGGCTTTTGACCACCTCGTCGCAGGGGGCGAACTTTGGCTCGATCTGTATCAAGTCGATCTGGACGCTTCGTCCGAAGAAGCCGAAGCATCGGAGGAACAGACATTCGCTGAAGAAGCCGAAGCATCGGAGGAACAGACATCCGCCAAAGAGGCCGAAGTATGGGGCGAACACAACGATACTGAAAGTGTCGAAGCATCGGAAGAAAAGTCACACGCTGAAAGTGCCGAATCATCGGACGTTGGTGTCGATGAAAGAGCCGAAGCATCGGAGGATGAAGAGTTGTGGGAGCGGTCGCGGGGAGGGAGTTTTTTTTTGGCGGACGGAAAGCTGGTGACGTTCGAGCCGTTGGCTTCGTTGTATGAGGGCGAGCGATGCGTTGATATCTTGGAGGGGCGTTGTTTGGAGCCGAGCGAACAGCGATGGGATGCTTATTATCTGTACCGGACAACGGAAGACGGTGTGGAGAGCGAACAAGTGTATGCGATCCCACAGCGTTATCTGCACCAAGCGCAGTTGGTGTCGATGTTGGAGGAAGTGGGGTTTGTGGTCGGCGGTTGTTTTTGTGATCTGCACAAAACGCCGTGGGAAGAGGGCGATGAGATGTTGGTGATCCAAGCGATCCGACCACGATCATCGAGGGCTGTTTGAGCGAAGTTTCAGGATGGAGGGTTGCTGTGTGGATCGTGACGCATCTTTTGGCAGCGGTGGTGGGTGGTGGGTTATATCATCTGTTTGTGCGGTATATCTGGCCGCATCGACATCGGACGTACACGTGGGTGTTTCGTTTTCGCAATCATCGGGCGGTGGGAGAGCCTTGTCCGAGCGATCTGGTGCTTGATCGTCTCGGATACAGCGCGGGTTATTGTTTCAAGCGCAAGACGGCGTTGTGGGTATCGTACATTATCTCGCGCCATTCGATCGGGGTGGATACGGATCGAGGGGATCGTTTTTATGCCGATCCTGAGGTCCCTGAGAAGTATCGGGTCAAACCAGATGCGTTCCGCAATTCGGGCTACGACAAAGGGCATTTGGTGCCGAGTGCTGCGGTGGATTTTTCACGCGAAAGCAACGACGAGACATTTGCGATGAGTTGTGTTGCGCTCCAACATCCAAGGCTCAATCGGCAGGCGTGGCGGAGTTTGGAGATGTTGGTGCGCAAGTGGACGCTCGGGATGGGGAAGCTGGCCGTGGTGGCAGGGCCGCTGTATGGGGAGCGCAACCAGCGTGTGTCGGATATCCCCGTGCCACGGCGGTTTTACAAGGTGGTTTATTCGTACAAGCATGATCGTTGTATTGCGTTTGTGCTTCCCAACGAAGAAGTGCGCGCTGCGGATCTGTGGTCGTATGCGATGCCTGTGCGTGTACTCGAAGAAGAGACGGGCTACTGCTTTTTGGCTCGGATCACAAACCCCGATCGCAAGCGATTGTTGGAAGCGGAGTGGTGGCAACAGATGGCGTTGAAAGTACCCGACGAACCCACAACGGTGGCCGCTTCACAGCCACAAAGCGAAGGTTCGATCCCTGCGGAGTGACGGGGATTAAAAGTCGCTGGGGCGGAGGAGAGGGAGGAGGGTGGCGATCTCGAAGAGATCTTCTGCGAGTGCGGCGATATCGTCTTTGGTGAAGTCGGGACCGGCTTCTTCGAGGGTTTTGGCTTTTCGGCTGCATTGGACGATGGCGGTGACGTTGTTTCCGCTGAGGATCGGAAGGGTGAGCATTTTTTGGATGGGTGTGGGGGATTCTTCGCCGGTTTTGACGCGTTCAAAGAAGGCCATGCGCTTGATTTGGGTCATGTTGTTGTGGAGTTGTGGTTTTTGGTAGTAGATGGCCTGTCCAGCGAGTGAGTTGCGGTCGTTGGGCAGGCGGATGCCCGTTTTGAAGAGGGCTTCTGGGTAGAGGAAGCGCAGCGAAGAACCATCCGAACTGCAAAGGAGGATGGAGACTTCGTCCGAGCGCAGCCCGAGTTTTTGCGCAATTTGTTTGGCGGTGGCGGCGGCAGTTTGGCGAGCTTCATCAAAAGCACTTTGTGACATGTTGTCTTCCTACGTGGTCCGAAAGGAAAAAAGATGCGCCCGAGTGTGTTGTGTTGTGCAAAGATGCGATCCAGCTCGGAGCAGCGGTGAGTCTCGGAAAGTTGACACATTTTTGTGTCGGAGGCTAGAGTCTTCGGGTTGCTTTGTCGAACGATAGGACAAAGGTGTTCATGGAATTTGTGCGGATCGTTTGGGTGTGTGGGTTTGCGAAGGCATCGGTCGCTTTAGAGAGCGCGAAAGCAAATCAATCGCTGGTGTGTGGGTTTGCGAAGGCATCGTCGGTAGAAGATCGTGTTAGCAACGAAGGATAGGGAGGAATGGAAGGTGGAGCGGTTTGAAGAGGATGCGTTAACGCGGGAACAGTTGTCGTCGTTTCAGGCAGACGTGTTGTTGTTGACGGGGATGCTGCACGCAGCGATGGAAAAGCACGCAGGTGCGGAGATCGTGGGTCGGCTGGATCAGATCTTGGGGTTGACGCGGCGGAGGCGGTTGGATGAGGAGCGCGGTCGCACAAGGCATGAAGAGACCGAGAAGGCGTTGATGGAGCGTGTTGCGACGTTGACTTCGCGAGAAGTGAGCGAGGCTGCGCGGGCGTTTACAGCGCATTTTGAGTTGGTGAATCTGGCCGAGGAGCATCATCGGGTGCGGATGTTGCGGGGTCGTCAACGGGCGAGCCATCCGACGCCGTTGCGGGAGTCGCTGGCGGATGCGTTTTGTACGTTGCGAGATCGCGGTGTGAGCGCAGAACAAGTGCAGCGGATCGTGGATGAACTGGATGTGGAGCTGGTGTTTACAGCGCATCCAACGGAACCCAAACGCCGAACTGTCCTTGCGAAGCTGCGGCAGGTGGCGAATACCATGTTGGAGATGGAAGTACGGCATCTTTTGCCGAATGAGCGCGAGGAGATGTTGGAGCGGATACGCGGGGAGATCACGACGTTGTGGGTGACAGAACGCGCCGCAAAGACCGCTCCAACCGTGTTGGATGAAGTGTGGACGGGGTTGTACTATTTGGAAGCGACGTTGTGGCAAGTGTTGCCGCAAGTGTACGAGGCGTTTCTTTCGTCGTTGCATCGGTATTATCCGACGGTGAAACCACCAAGGCGGTTTTTGTCGTTTGGTTCGTGGATTGGTGGAGATCGAGACGGGAACCCGAACGTGACGGCAGAGACGACGGCTTCGGCGTTGCGTTGGCATCGTCGGCGTGCGTTGGAGCGGCATTGGCAGACGGCGTTGGATCTCGACCGCTACATGAGCGTTTCGCAGGAGCTGTTGGGGTTGGAGGCGGAGGTGATCGCGGCGCTGACGGGGAGTACGCGGCCTGAGAAATATGCGATGTATATCGCAGAGCGTTATCCAGAGGAGCCGTTTCGGCAGCGGATGGCGTTGTTGGCGGCAGATCTAGAAGAAGCAAAGAAAGAGAAGATTAAGCCGCGTTTGTTGGGGGAGGTCGGCGAAGAGTCGCCGTATCTGCGCAAGAGCGAACAGTTGAGTGAGCCTTTGCGAGAGATGTTGCACCAGCTCGAAGCGCATGGTTTTGATGCGGCGTCTTCGGCGGAACTACGGGGATATCTGCATCAAGCTGAAGGGTTTGGCTTGCGGGCGATGCGGTTGGATATCCGACAGTTGAGCGATTCAAATCGCAGCGTCTTGAACGAATTGTTTGATCGGATGGGGATCTGCGAAGGTTATGGCGAGATGAAACGGGAGGATCGGATCGGATGGTTGACGGCGCAGTTGCGGTGTTGGCCGCCCGATCTTTCGATGCTTCAGGGGCTATCGCAAGAGGCGCAAGATACGGTGGAATTGTTTCGATTGTTGCGCCGTGGTGTGGATGTGTATGGGGCGGATATCTTGGGGCCTTACATCATCAGCATGACCAACGGCGTGGACGATATGTTGAGCGTGTTGTTGTTGGCGCGTTGGTCGGGGTTGAGCCTGCGTCGAGATGGTGGGGAGACGATGAAGATCGCGCCGTTGTTTGAGACGGTGGCGGATCTACGGGCGGCACCAGCGATCTTGACGGAGATGTTTACACACCCGTTGTATGCGCAACATTTGCGTGATTGCGGGATGCAGCAGATCGTGATGATCGGCTATTCGGACAGCAACAAAGACGCGGGTTTTGTGTCGGCAAACTGGGAGTTGTACAAAGCCCAAGAAGAGATTGCGCGTTGTTGTCGGGCGCATGGTGTGGCGCTGACGTTGTTTCACGGACGGGGCGGAACGATCGCACGAGGGGGCGGGCCTGCCAACCAAGGGATCTTGGCGCAGCCACCCGACACCATCAACGGTCGGATCCGAATCACCGAACAGGGCGAAGTGATCGATCAGCGTTATGGGCATCCCGAAGTGGCAAGACGGCACTTGGAACAAGTGCTTCACGCGGTGTTGATCGCAAGTTGCCCTGTCCATCCCGAACAAGTGGCTCCCAAGGCGTCTTGGCGTGAAGCGATGGACGAGCTTGCAGAAGTGGCGCGTGCGGCGTATCGGCGCTTTGTGTACGAGGATCCCGATACTTTGGTGTATTGGAGCCAAGCCACGCCGATCAACGAACTGAGTCAATTGCGTTTGGGTTCTCGCCCTGCGCGGCGTTCGGCGTCTTCGACGATCGCGCAGTTGCGGGCGATTCCTTGGGTGTTTAGTTGGATGCAGTCGCGCCATGCCTTGCCGGGATGGTATGGGATCGGTGAAGCGTTACGTTGTTTTGCGTCGAGTGCATCGCGGTTGGCGTTGTTGCGAGAGATGTATCGGGACTGGCCGTTCTTTTACAGTCTTGTGAACAACGCAGAACTTTCGTTGTGCAAAGCAGATATGGGGATCGCGGAGCATTATTCGATGTTAGTGGAAGACGTGCAGATCCGACACAAGGTGTTTTCGCATATCAAAGAATCCTTTGATGAGTCGACGCATTGGGTGTTGCAAGTCAGTGAACACAAAGCTCTTTTGGACAATCGACCGATGTTGCAGCGTTTGATCGCGTTGCGCAATCCGTACATCGATCCGTTGAATTTTTTACAGATTCGCTTGTTGCGGCAGTTGCGAGGTCTTGGCGATCCCAATTCTTTGGAAGCACAGCAATTGATGCGAGACGTATTTCTCACCATCGGCGGCGTTGCGGGCGGATTGAAGAGTACAGGCTAATACGATCTCCGAGAGAAGTGTGCTCGAAGGGTAGGTGCGATCCGCTGTAGATGCCCTGTGGTCGGGCAGCCACAGGGGGCTGCCCCTATATGTTGGCGCGCACGATGGGCGGATTTTGTATAATCCATCGGTGCGAAAGAAGCGGACTATTAGGGAAAGAAGCGGGCTATCGGGGAAAGAAGCGGACGAAGAGAAAGATAAAAAAGCCGAGCAATAGGCCAAAAAACAGCGCGATACGAAAGTCGAAGCCTTCTGCTTTGGCGGAGAGCGTTTCTTGGGGAGGAAAGGCATTTCGGGCTGTGGTGTTGGGTGGGGTGGATGGGTCAAAAGAGGGGTGCATGGCGGGGAGGTGGGCGCTTGAGTGGGAGGCGGGAGGGGTGTTGTCTGTTTGCTCAAAAAACCCCGAAGGGATCGGCTCAGAAAAAACAGGGGGGGGAAGTTTTTCTTGGGGCGATTCGAGGCTATACGGGGAGTTTGCAGAAGGGGAAAGAGGTGTCGGGTGGTCGGGGGCGGGTGGATCGGAGGGGGGCGGGGATTGGTAGAGGCGAAGGATCATGGCGTCGATCTTGTCGTTGGGATCGAGGAGATGGAGGGCTTGGGGCAGAGGTGTGGTGGGATGATTTGGAGGGGGCGAGACATCGGTGGGATCGGTGGGGGAGATGATTCGAGAAGAAGGAGGCGGAGCAGAGAGTTTGTGATGGGGAGCGATGACGGCAGAGAGGCTACCATAGCTAGGTGAGGGTACGGTGGGCAGCGCATCGTAGCTAGGAGTGTGAGGCATGGGCGAGGCATCGTAGCTAGGAGTGTGGGGCGTCGGTAAAGCGGTGTCATTCGGGGAGGTTGTGGATGTTGTTGGATGGGGAGCAGAAAAAGAGGCGAGAGAGATCTGTGTGATCTGAGTAAAGGTGTTTTTGAGCGGTTTCGGTGGAGTTAGAGGGGGGGTGTCCTCGGTGGGGAGCAAGAGAGGAGAAGGGCTTTGGGGACTCCATGTGGTGGAGAGGGGGTTAGGGAGGGTTTGAGGTGATGGGGCGGGTGGAGGGCGATGTTTGGCGAGCGCGGCGAGGCGGGGAAAGAGTTGGGGATCGGGCAAGGAAGAGGCGGAGGGATCGAGATCGAGAAGGTGAGGGGAGAGGGAGACTTCGGTTTTTGTACTGGTGAGAGATTCGGATACACGGGCGTTTGAGGAGACAAAGGGATAGTGTTCGTTGGCGTAGGCGGCTTGGAGGGCATCTGCGAAGACTTCGCAGTTTTCAAAGCGTTCGTTGGGGATTTTGGCGAGGGCTTTTTGGATGATGTAGTCGATGGAGGGCGGGATGGTGGGGTCCCAAAAGCGCATGGGGGGTGGGGTTTTATCGCGATGTGCGAGGAGGACTTCGAGGATGGTTTCTCCAGAGAAGGGGAGTTGTCCTGTGGCGAGTTGGTAGAAAGTGATGCCGAGGGCGTAGATATCGACGCGGTGGTCGATTTTGGCGCGTTCGGCCTGTTCAGGGGCAAGGTAAGCGGGTGTGCCGAGGAGGACGCCTTCTTCGGTTTGCCATTCGGTGTCGTTGAGTAGTTTGGCGATGCCGAAGTCAAGGACTTTGGGGGTCAGTTGTCCTTCGCGGCGTTCGAGGAGGATGTTGGCGGGTTTGAGGTCGCGGTGGATGATGCCTTGGCGGTGGGCGTAGTGGACGACTTCAAGGACGGGGAAAAAGAGAGTTTTGAGATCATCGAGTCCGAGGCGTCCGCCTTTTTGTTCGGTGTAGGTTGCGAGATCGAGTCCATCGACCCAATCCATCACGATGCCAAGGATACCTTGTTCATCAATCAGGTCGAAGCTACGGACGAGATGGTGGTGGCGCAATCGGAATTGGAGTTGGGCTTCGCGATGAAAACGGGCGCGTTTTTCGGGAGACTGGCTGTGTTTTTGGAAGAGAACTTTGATCGCGATGGGTTGGGCCATGTCGACGTGTTCTCCTCGGTACACAAAGGCCATCCCTCCGCGCCCGATGCGTTCAAGGAATCGGTACTTACCGACTTGTCGTCCGATCAGATCATGCGGTTCAATCCACATACAGCCCTACCCGCTTTTTTGCTTGAGCTTTTTTCTTTGTTCGATCTGGAAAGGTGCGTTTGGTTATGTGTGTCGGTGTTGATGCGCACAAAGGCGAGAGTATCGCTATTTTGGGCTGGAGGGCAAGGATTTTTTGGGTGGGTAGGGGTAGGGCGTTAGAGGACGATGTTGACGAGGCGTCCAGGGACAACGATGACTTTGCGGGGGGATTTGCCTTCGAGAAGGGCGAGGATCTTTTGATCGTTGCGAGCGAGGTTTTCGAGGGAAGCGGGATCGATATCGTGAGGGACGTCCATTTTGGCGCGGAGTTTCCCATTGACTTGGACGACGATGGTGATGGTTTCATCGACAACAAGGGCGGGATCGTAGGTGGGCCAAGGTTCATAGGCGAGGGAGTGTGTATGACCGAGAAGGTTCCATATCTCTTCGGCGATGTGGGGACAGATGGGGGAGAGAAGCAAGGTGAATCGTTCGATCAGATCGCGAGGGAGAGCGTCGTGCTTGTAGCAAGCGTTGGTGAGTTCCATGAGGGCGGCGATGGCGGTGTTGAATTTGAAGGATTCGATATCTTCGCCGACTTTTTTGATGGTTTTGTGGAGGAGCTTTTGGAGTTCGGGAGAGGGGTAGGAGTTGTCGGGGTTGTGTTGGAGGGAGCCTTCTTTGACAAAGAGCCGCCAGACACGGGCGAGAAAGCGGAAGACGCCTTGCATCCCTTGGTCACTCCAAGGTTTGTCTTGATCGAGGGGACCCATAAACATCTCGTAAGCGCGCATGGCGTCGGCACCGTAGTGTGCGATCACATCGTCGGGGTTCACGACGTTGTAGCGGGACTTGGACATCTTTTCGATCTGGGTGTGGAGGGGTTCGTGAGTGTCGCGGGTGAACCACTTGCCGTCTTCTTCGGTGGCTTCTTCGGGGGAAAAGTACTTGCCTGCTTGGTTTTGGTAGCTATAGGCGAGGATCATGCCTTGGTTAAAGAGCTTTTGGAAAGGCTCTTTGGTGGAGACGAGGCCGCAATCGAAGAGGACTTTGTGCCAAAAGCGCGAATAGAGGAGGTGAAGGACGGCGTGTTCAGCGCCGCCGACGTAGAGGTCGACAGGCATCCAATAGCGTTCTTTTTCGGGGGCAAAGGGGAGTTCGGTGTTGTGGGGGTCGAGATAACGGAGGTAATACCAACAAGAGCCAGCCCATTGGGGCATGGTGTTGGTTTCGCGTTCGGCGGCCATGCCTGTTTCGGGATCGATGGTTTGGACCCAATGTTGGGCGCGTGCGAGGGGTGGGCGTCCGTCTTCGGTGGGTCGATAATCTTCGAGTTCGGGCAAAAGCAAGGGCAGATCTTGCGAGGGCATGGGTTTGATGGTGCCGTCGGCAAGGTGCAAGATCGGGAAAGGTTCGCCCCAATAACGTTGGCGAGAAAACAACCAGTCACGGAGACGATAGGTGATGGTTCCTGTTCCCAAGCCTTGTGCTTCGATCCAGTCGATGATGCGGCGTTTTGCATCGTCGATGTGGAGTCCGTCGATCAGATCGCTGTTGACGTGCGGGCCGTCGCCTTCGTAGGCAGCGGTGGTGATATCGCCACCTTGGACGACTTCGAGGATGGGGAGGTTGTATGTTTTGGCGAATTCCCAGTCGCGCTGATCGTGTGCAGGGACGGCCATAATCGCGCCTGTGCCGTAGTGCATCAAGACATAATCGGCGATGTAGATGGGGACAGGCTGCCCGTTGACGGGGTTGACGGCATGCGCGCCTGTCCAGATGCCTGTTTTTTGTCGGCCTTCGTCGATGCGTTCGCGGTCAGGTTTGTTGCGAGCGGTGTGGACGTATTGTTCGACTTGATCGCGTTGGTGGGGTTGTGTGATCTTGGCGATCAGCGGATGTTCGGGGGCGAGTACGCAATACGTTGCGCCGTAGAGGGTATCGGGGCGGGTGGTAAAGATGCGGAAGGTGTCGTTGGTTTCGGCGACACGGAAGTCGACTTCGGCCCCTTCGGAACGACCGATCCAATGGCGTTGCATGGCTTTGATGCCTTCGGGCCAATCGAGTTCGTCGAGGTCATCGAGCAAGCGTTGTGCGTAGGCGGTAATCTTGAGCATCCATTGTTTCATCACGCGGCGTTCGACAGGATCGCCTGTTTCGACATAGACGCCATCTTTGACTTCTTCGTTGGCGAGGACGGTGCCTTGGGCAGGACACCAATTGACGGGGACTTCGGCTTGATAAGCGAGTCCTTGTTCGTAAAGCTTGAGGAAGATCCATTGGGTGAATTGGTAGTAGTTGGGATCGGTGGTGTCGACTTCGCGATCCCAATCATAGGAAAAGCCAAGGCTTTTGATCTGGCGGCGGAAGGTGTCGATGTTTTTGCGTGTGGTGATAGCGGGATGGATGCCTGTGCGCATGGCGTAGCGTTCTGCGGGGAGGCCAAAGGCGTCCCATCCCATCGGATGCAAGACGTTGAAACCACGCATCCGTTTGTATCGACAAAGGATATCTGTTGCGGTGTAGCCTTCGGGATGGCCGACGTGCAAGCCTGCGCCCGATGGATAGGGGAACATATCAAGGACGTAGTATTTGGGCTTGGTGGGATCTTCGACCACGCGGAACGTTTTGTGGGTTTCCCAGTAGTCTTGCCAACGTTGTTCGATCTCGTGAGGTCGATATTGCTCTTCTGCCATAATCATGCTCCGCTTTTTTCGTGGGTCTTGTTTTTTGAGGGGTCGTGGAGTTCGCAAGGACGCGTTTGGAGGGCAGGGGTTCGGTCTGTGTGTGCCGAAGCTTGTCCCGCCAAGGATTCGATGGGTTGGACACCTTAGCCGCCGCCCCGGTTGCTGTCAAGACCAAAACGAGTCCACGCAAAACACGGAAAACACAGAAGGTTTGGGAGGTGGTGTGGCGTGAGATGAAGAGTAGACTTTGCGCGGGTAAAAAATTAGGGCAAGATGTCGGCGTGGCCCAAAGCATGGAGGTATGTCGATGGAAAAGAAAAAAAGTACAGTGCATTTGATGGTAGCAAAAGAGGCTCCGCAAGAGACGGCGTTGGCGAGTCGTTTTGGTGGGAGACCGTTGATTCCGCGTGCAGCGACGCCTGTGTGGCCGTGTTGTCGGGAGTGCAAAGAGCCGATGCAATTTTTGGGGCAGTTGGTGTTGGCTCCAGAAAAAGGGGAGCGGCTGGATCGGTTGGTGCTGTTGTTTATGTGTTCTGCGGATACGTGCGAGACGTGGGACGCGGAACAAGGCGCAAACAAGGCGATGGTCGTTGTGGGAAACAGTTGGAAGATCTGGGAGCCTCCACAAGTGGGTGGGAGCGGGACACCGTTGTTGCGGTCGGATGCGTACGGTGTGGAGGTGGTGGATTGGGAGGCCCAAGCGGGGGATGGGGACGCTTACGATCCAGCCCGTCAATCGTGGGCAGACGCGCATAAAGTGGCCCGCCGCAAGGTTGTCGGACAGATGTTTGGGCAGCCGTCTTGGTTACAAAGTGCCGACCATCCCGAATGTCCGACGTGTGGGAAAGAGATGGCGTTTATTGCCCAAGTGGAGGAGGGACCAAGGTACGAGACTTCGATGAATTTTGGTGGAGGGAGCGCGTACGTCTTTTGTTGTGGCTCGCACGCAGCCAAGTTTTTGTGGCAGCAGTAGAGCCGAACGTTTTGAGCGACAAGAAGGGGTGCGTTGCGTGTGGATGTTGCGAGGGGGGGACATCCGCAAATGTCGGATAGGGGGGGGCGTGTGTGGATGTTGATTTCGTATTAGCCGATGTCATCGGCAAAAAAGTATCCCCAAGGAGCTTCGACGGTATTGGAGAATTGGGTGGTGGTGTGTCCTGTGAGTTCGTTGGCGAGGGTGCCGCGCCCCCAACGCGAAGAGACCGCTCCGACGGGGAAGATGGCGGCAAGGGTTTCGGAGTCGATGCGCTTTTCGGGGGAGGGGAGGATGGGGATCTCATTGTGGAGAAAAGCGCGAGCGAAACTGGAAGCGGGGATGGCTTCGCGCAGACCGGGTTGTCGTTCATCGCCCGTGTATTCTTGGTAGAGGTAGGCGATTTCTTCGGGGACGACGTGTTCTTGGGTGCGGATGCGCGGGGGTTGTTGAAGAGCAAGAGCGCGGTTGGCATCGCCGCGCAGGATGGCGATGCGGGTGGCGATGGCGCGAAAGATGCGTTGGGAGAAGGGGAGCGTGTGTCTGCGTTGGGTTTCGCCGAGGATGAGGCGCAAAAGCTCGATGCCATCGCGGATATAAGCAAAGGGCTGGTGATGGAGGCGTTGGAGTCGGATGGCTTCGCCAAGGAAGCGGCGAGCGTTGTCTTTGCGGCTGCTGCGGAATTCGAGATCAGCGAGCAAGACGTAGCAACGGATCTGCGAGAGGATGCGGTCATCTTGTTGGATATCGGGTTGGTTGGCGACATCAAGGGCTTTCAAGGCCCAGAGACGGGCGCGTCGGAGATCGCCGTAGGCGAGGTAGATCAGGGAGAAGTGCCGGCAACAAGCGGAGAGTCGGGAAAGATTACCGAGTTTGTGGTAGAGGCTGAGGAGTTGACCTGCGACGCGGACGGCGTTGGCAAAGTTGCCGTCGTTGCGATAGACGCGGATCAGGTGTTGAAGGGAGGCTTCGCGTAAGCAAGCATCACGGGCATCGCGGCAGCGTTCGACGCAGCGCTCAAGATGAATGCGTGCATCTTCCCATTCTTCGCGCAGATAGGCGATCCGACCGAGATAAAAGTCGGCAGCAGCTTGGGTGATGGTGTCGTTTTCGGGAGTATGGAGATCGATCTGTCGGATGCAAAAATGCGCGAAAGCATGGATGTGGTGTTGGGTGGAAAAGACCGCGAGGCGGCCCCATGCAACGACCAATTCGAGGGGCTGTTGGAGGCGCAAGGCCCAGCGGATCTCTTGAATCAAGGCCCAACGGCAGAGTGTTTTGTCGTAGCCTTGGGAGAGGATGGAGAGTTCGCGGTAGATGTGTTGGGCGGAGCGGCTGCGATCGCCGTAGCGGGTGGAGGAGTCGGTTTTGTTTTTGCGCAGGCGTCGGAATTGTTGTGCGAGGAGCAAAAAGGCGACGCAAAGGCTTTGCCACAAGGTGACGAGGGTACGGAATCGGCGGGGAGGGAGAGGTTCGCGGAGCGTAGCGAGAGCATCTTGGAGGAGGGAGATGGCTTGTTTGGTGTGGTGGCGGTGGCTTTGTGCGCGGGAGATCTTGTTGAGGAGAGCGACGCGGCCTTGGTCATCTTTGACGATCATCAGGGCGTCGCGGTAGATTTGGGTGGCTTTGTCGTAGTCGCCTTGCCAAAAGAAGCGGTCGCCGTCAAGGACGGATTGATGGAGGGTTTGGGAGCGTTCGATCGCGTCATTTTGGGCTTCGCCGAGTTTGTGGAGTCGGGCGAGAAAGTCGGATTCACCGGGAGCCGTCAAAGGTTCGGAACGATGGGCGTTGAGGAGCAGGCGGGGGGTATGTTTTTGTTGGCAGGTTTTGCAATCGCGAACGTGCGCTAGAAGATGCGGGGAGGGCGCATATTCGGATAGATGGAAGGCGGTGTCAACGTCAGCGCATCGCATATTCGTACCATGTGAAGAAGGAGCCTTTGTTTCTGCCATAACTATCGACGCCGTTTGTTGACAGCCATGCGATCATCGATGCGAGCGAGTGTATCGCGAGGGGTCGCAAGAGGATCAGCGATGGCTGAGATAATGCAGAAATTTTTGATTGAGCGAAATCAAGATATCTGCGAACGCTTGGGTGCCTTGGGAGGGGCGTTCGGGAAATCGAGCGAAGCCTCGTTGTTGGGCAAGTTGCTCTTCATAAAGCTGAAGGCATCGGTCTTTGGCGCGATTGAGCAACGTGCCTGCGTTGTTGGGGGTAATGTTTTCGGCTTCGGCGATTTGTTTGTGAGAAAGGCCATCGACGTAATACATCACGAGGATGCGGCGATAGCGTTCGCCAAGGAGTTCGACAGCGGCGACGAGGGCTTCTTCCATCTCCATGATTTGGAGCATTTCTTCGGGAGAACGGTGGCGGAGGGGGAGGTCTTCGATCTCGAAGAGACTACGGTGTTTGCGTTCGTTGAGTCGGTCGTAGGCTTGATGAACGGCGATGCCAAAGACCCAAGCGCGAAAACGTCCGCGTTCGCAATCGAAGCCTTGGATGTTATGGAAGGCGCGGAACATGGTTTCTTGGGTGACTTCTTCGGCATCGGAGGGATTGGGGAGATAGCGCCGTACAAAGTGATACACATCGCGGTAGAGTTTGAGTTCGGTGAGGAGTTGTGTATAGGAAGTGACGCAGCCGTGTTGTTGGATGCGGTGGATCAGGGAGATTTCCGTTTTACGGTCCATAGACTTTGCCTCACAGAAAGGACAAAGGGTCACACCCAAGGGGTTTGGTATGTTCGCCTTCGCAGGATATACAAGACGACCCAAAAAACATCACACAAAAAACATAACGGTACAAACGCAAGGAACAAGGAGGGTTATCGGGTGGGTGGCTTTTTGGGTTTCTTGCGTTGGAGAAGGACGGCGATCTGGGCGGGTGTGTTGGGGTCCGAAAACTGAAAGGTTTTGGTCTCGATCTCAAAGCCGTCCTTTTGGATCTGAAGCACATGTAGATCTTTGTCGAAGGGGATTCGTTTTTCTTCAACAGGACTGAGGCCGATGATGTCCCCGTCAAGGCGGACGGTCGCACCGGGGGGGACGGTGGAGACGGAGAGGATGCCTTCGGGTGGAGGGGCGGCGTAGAAAAAGTAGGCCGCGCTAAGGCCAGCGATTGCAAGAAAAAGCAGCGCAAAAGAAGCGTAGAGCCAAGTGCGTTGGCGCGGTGCGGTGCGGGGGTTTTGGAGAGCGGGCGAAGGATTGTGCTGGAGTGCGAGGGCAGGAGTTTCGAGGGGAGCCGCCTCGTTGGGTGTGTCCCATACGGAGAAGGTTTGTTTGGATTGTTGTTTTCGGGCTTGGGCGTATTGTTCGAGGAGGGCATCACGTTGTTCGATGATCTGGTCGACGAAGGGGGCGAGTTGGTAGGCATCGGGTGGGCTTTGGATCTCGTATTGAACGCGGAAGAGATCTTGTTCGAGTTCGTGGGCGTCTTGGTAGCGTTCGTTGGGTTGAAGGGCAAGGGCTTTCATAATGACTTGTTCAAAGACGGGAGGGAGGTGAGGGAGCATGGTGTGGAGGCGGGGGAAGTCGCCGCGTTGGATCTTGGCGAGCAGGGTTTGGTCGGACTTTCCTTCGAACATTTTTTGGAGGGTGAGGATCTCGTAAAGCATGATACCGACTTGGAAGAGGTCGGAGCGCTTGTCGAGGGGGTAGCCAGCGGCTTGTTCGGGAGACATATAGGAGAGTTTGCCCTTGAGTTCACCGACAGCGGTTTCTGCGAGGTTTTGTGAGGCTTTGGCGATCCCAAAGTCTGTCAGTTTGACGTCTCCGCTGCGGCTGATCAAGACGTTGTGCGGGGTGACGTCGCGGTGGATCATGTTGAGGGGTTCGCCGTTGGCGTCTTTTTCTTCGTGGGCGTAAAAGAGAGCGCGACACACGCCGACGCCGATGACGATCGCAAGTTCTGGAGAGATCGGCATATTGAGGGCGCGTCGGATCTTGATGACACGGGCAAGGTCGATGCCGTCGATGTATTCCATCGAGATAAAATAAATGCCGTCGACTTCGCCGAGTTCGTAGATCTGGACGATGTTGGGGTGGAGCAAAGCCCCCGCGATACGGGCTTCATCTTTGAACATCTGGATAAAGTTGGCGTCGCCAGAGAATTCGGGGAGGATGCGCTTGACTGCGACGATGTGCTCGGAACCATCGGGTTGTTTGAGTCTGGCTCGAAACACTTCGGCCATGCCACCGAGGGCAACGCGACCAAGCAAGATAAATTTCCCGAAGCGTTCTTGTCCTTCTTCGAGTTGTTCCAAGATGGCTTGTCCGGGGCGAACAGCAGAGGCGAGATCGGAGGGCGGTTCGGGAGGTTCGAAGTGTTGGGTGGGTTGAGGATCGCTGCTGTGCTTTTTTTGTGCGCCTGCGAGCAGATGGGGTGGGAGAGGGATATCGGGGATCGCGGATTCGGATGGTGCGGCGGGGCTGGCAGGGCTGTGGAGCGCGAAAGCTGCGGGGGGTGGCATCGGTGTGGCAAGGGAGGCTAGGGGTGTGGGCGTGCGGGGTGGGCCTGTGGGTGACGAGGGGATTTGGGCAGCTTTTTGGGCTGCGATGATCCCGTGGACTTGGTGGAGAGGGACGGTGACAGTGGATTCGCTGGGTTCCTCGTCTTCTTCGTCCTCGTCATCGAGGGGTTCCAAGGTTTCGATGGGTTCGGAAGAAGGTGGTGGGACGGCGTTGACGGAGGATGATGGAGAAGGTGGAGGGGTGGTGCTAACGGAGGATGATGGAGAAGGCGGAGGTAGCGGTGCTGTTTGCGTGGTGGTGGCATGAGAAGGCGGAGGTAGCGGGGCTGTGCGCGAGGTTGTGGCTTCGGTGGTGTGGGGCGTGGCCAAGGGGGTGGCGTTTTTGCGGTAGAGCGTGTCGCCTTCGTATCCTGCGACGTCTTCGATGGAAAGGGAAACAGTTCCTTCGGAGGCTTGGGCAGCGCGAGGAGAGTTTTTGGCGATGTCTGGGGATTGATGGCTTGTTGAGTCGTATTCGTCGCTATCTTCGTAGCCGCCGAGTTCTTGGATCTCTTCGTTTGAGTCGGCATCTGCTTTGGGTGTAGGTGCTGGCGTTGCGGCAGTTGTGGGTGTAGAGGTGTGGGTGTTCGTCGATGTCAACATCGCGGAGTGTGTAGGAGGGAGGGGGATGGGTGCGATGGCTGTGCCTTGGTGGTACTCCGTATCGTCGTCGGGGGCTGAGTAGGGGGGAGTGGTGTCAGGAACAGTGCCCGAGGGGGAAGAAAGGCCGGAGTGTGTGTTTTCTTCTTGTTGGAAGGGATCGAGCGGGGCGGCGATATCGATGCTTTCATCGAGGGTTTGGGCGGGAGAGGAGGCGGGGCGAGGAGTGGTGGCGGGTTGGCCGAGTGCGTCGGGCGAGACAAAGAGAGCGCTTCCGAGGGGAGAGGTTTGGCGAGGCAAGGGTGTGACAGAAAGCGGAGCGGGCCGCAGCGCAGGGTTGGTGGGTAGATCTCTTCCTTCGACGAGATGGGGGTGATAGCGTTCGGTATCGGCTTCTTGGAGTGGATGGAAAGCGTCGGTGTCTTCAAATCGTGGTGGTCGGTAGCGTTTGTGCGGGGGGGGGAGATCGTCGCGTTTGGGCAGCAGTGATTCGATGTGAAAAGGGTAATCGAAGAGCAAAGGTTCTTGGAGGGCCGGTGGATCGGCGGTTTCTTCGCGAACAAGGACTTCGATGTATTCCATAGCTTCGCGGCGATCGAGGTGTTTTTGTCGGATCAGCGAAGGCGACTTGAGGGCATCGAGCAAGAGTTCGATTTGGACGAGGCGTTGTTCGACTTGAGGGAAAAGTGCGTGGTGGAGGACTTGGTCGAGTTCGGGTGTGACGCGCTGACTTTGGCTAGAAGGTGGGACAAACTGTTGGGAGTGTCCCCGTTGTTGGGAGGCTTGTTGGGGGGGGAGTCCGACAAGCATCTGATAAAGCAGGGCAGCGGCGCTGTATGTGTCTCCTCGGCGCAAGGGTCGCTGGCCGACGAGGTATTCGGGCGGATGATAGGGCTGTTTGCGTTGTCGTAGGGCATTGACGATCAGATCATCGCGCCAAAAGATCACATCAAGGCCAGTATCCGTGATCACGACATCGCCGATGCGTGTGAGGATGATATTTTGGGGAGTCAAACCGCCATGAAACAAAAAGATCGGTTGATCGCCCGGGACGCGATGTTTGTGGATCAGGTGGATGGCTTGGGCGATATCACGTGCGAGATACAGGGCAAGAGCCGGTGAGATCGAGGCTTTATTTTGTTGGGCAAGGCCAAAGAGTTGTTCGAGCGAAACACCCGGGATGTACTCGCGGATCAAGAAGAAAAGATCCCCCGCTCGTCCAAAGTCCCAGATCGGAGCGAGGCTGCTATGGATCAAGCTGCGCAGGGCGTCCAAAAAGCCCGTTAAATGGGTGATCAACACGCCGTCACTTGCGAGTCGAGGCTGCAAGAGCTTGATGACGACGCTGCGTTGGCTGCCGTCTGGTAGATAGGCCGTCCCGCGATAGGTGCTGTAGGCTTCGCCTTCGCGCAGTTTTTGTGTCAGTTGGTAAGATATCTGCGTCATGAGTTCTTTGCTGCTTGCGGCGGCAACCCGTGATTCAGGGGGTTGTCAGGAGAAGTCGGAGCGTGTGGAGGTTGTTGTCTTCGAGTATTCGTGCCATCGCGCCAAGCTTGGTTTTCTGCGCGTAGGCGCTGATTTTCTTCAAGAAGCCGTTGTTTCGCCTCTTCGAGATCGTGGAGGAGTTGGAGCATCTGGGTTTGTTCGAGGCGCATTTGATCGTAGAACGCGATTTGTCGTTGAAGTTGTTCGTTTTCTTCGCGGTACCGTTGGAGCGTGGTGTTCATCAGATCTCGGTGTTGTTGAGCTTGAAGGCGAAGGCGTTCTTGGAGCGTGGAGGTTTCTTCTTCGCGTTGTCGTAGAAGGCCACGCAGTCGATCCGCCTCGCTTGCCCAGACGTCGCCTTTGTGAAAAGACGACGAGAGTTCGTGGCGGCTTTGCGGTGCGTGCGAAAGTATATGCGCGATCGTTTCATTCAAAGACAAGGGGCTTGTTTGGGCGGAGGGCGGAGCAAAGAGATGCGACGGTGCGTGAGCCGCAGGTTGTGTGCGATCTTCTGTGGGAGACAACAGCCCGTAGCTGGCTGTTTGGTTGGAGGGAGGAGAAGGAGGCAAACCCAGAGCAGTCTGCTCTTTTTGCCAGATATCTTCGGCGTCTTCGGTGTCTTCGGTGTCTTCGGCGTGTGGGGGGAAAACGGAGGCGGAGTGATCGGGGATATCTTCTTCTTGGATGGGAAGAACGATCCCGTCTGGATCGTGGCGAGAGATTTGGGGGTGTAGGTAGGGCTGGATGGCTTGTTCAAAAGCACCGAAGGAAGGGCTTTTTTCTCGACGAGCGAAAGGGAGGAGCGAAGGCTGAGGCAGATTCGACATCACAGCATCAAAGTCACGATCGAGATCTTGGAGCGAAGGCACAGACGACATCAACCCATCCAAAAAAGCGTGGGAGTCCTCTGCTGTTGAAGTCCGTGGATGGGCGACGATCACGGTCTCGTGGGTCTGGGTAAAGGCATGGGTGGACGAGGTGGTCGAAGAATCCGAAACTTCTGGCTCTGTTTCGTGGGTTTGGGTAAAGGCGTGGGTGGACGAGGTGGTCGAAGAATCCGAGGCTTCTGGCCAGAGCGGAGAATCGGGAGGGGTGGGTGGTGAAGCGGGGAACTCGTCAGCGGATAACAACGAAAGCGGCGAAGGAGCGGAAGATTCGGTTGTTTCGGGGAGATCAGCATCGTAGGCGAAATCATGGAGCATCGCGATATCGTCTGGTTCGGTCGGTTCGGGTGCAAACGATGCGGCTTGTGCGGTGGGGTTGGTTGGAGGCGTTGGGTTTTGTTCGTGGGGTTCGGGTGGGAACAAAGAGCCAAGTGGCGGGGGCGGATAGAGGGAAACATCGCGCAGCGCAGGATGCAAGGAACCCGGTGGATGTGGCGGGTGAGGCGCTGGAGCGGGGAGTTGGAGTCCTGCGATCTGAGGAGGGAGGGAAAGGCCGCTGCGGTAGGGAGCGCCTTCTTCGTGGAAAAGGATCTTGATCCGACCCAGCGTGATCTCGTCGCCTTCAAAAAGTTGCTCTCGTTCGATATCGCGGCCATTGAGCAGCGTTCCAAAACTACCGCCTGCGTCTTGGACCCAGAATCGGCCTTGTTCGTCCACATGCAGTTGTGCATGAAAACGCGAGATGCCGGGTTCGCGCAAAAAAACATCGCAGCTTTCGTCGCTGCCGATCCATATCTGTGGTCTGTCGATATCGACTTGTTGTCTTGCGTGATGGCCGATCCTGATATCCAACTTTGGCACGTTTGTGCTCCTTCCCTTGGGAGACCCGCAGCCTAGCACGTTTCATTGAGATGCGCCAAGACGCCCTGAAAATTTGTGAAACGAGCAGGCGTGTGGTTTTCTGCTGTTTGATGAGCGAGGTGAGATGTATGGCCTCGTTCGGTTCGTTGAGATGGATTTTGCGAGTTGCGGAGCGTTAGGAGGCTTTGAGCGATGGAGAAGCGTTGGAGAAGCATTTGTTTGTGTTTGTGGTTGTGTTTGATCGGTTTAGAGAGTCGGGCGGTTGCGTCTTCAAAGAAAGCAGGGAAGGCTTTTGTCGTCACGCGGAGTGTTGAAGGCCGAAATAGCGCGCATACCGTCAAGCGGGCCCGACAACGCGTGCTTGTTGCGGCGAGAGAACGTTGCGGCAAACAGGGGGCCAGCGTGGCGGGGGTATGGCGGCAACAATGCCGTACCCAAAAAGGGCGGGTGATCTGCACGGTAAAGCGGCGTTTTGTGTGTGGCTCGCGCCATGTCAGGCGGAAGATGCTGGCACAGCGCAAAAGAAACGCTCGAAAGCGTCTTGTGGTGCGCAAAGAGCTTGTGCAGCGTAAAAAGAGCGTTCGGAAACGCCTTGTGGCACGCACCTCTC
>CAUJFU010000478.1 GCA_963169055.1 Myxococcota bacterium | reverse complement strand
GACCCCCAAACGCACGTCCATTACGAAAATCCTATTGCGATCACGATGGGGGCCGAAGATGCTCTGATGGGGATCGATTGGTGTTGGAAACGAAACAACACGAAGTCCGATACCAAATAGGCACATTCGGTCGTATCCTCAGAGGTCGATTTGAAAAAACTGATCATTGGGTACATTCTGCTCGCTGGGTTCTTTGCATGCAAACAAGAGAACCTCCAAAAGCCCAAAGCAACAACACCACAACAAATCTCACACAAACAGACGCCGCCCCAGAAAACGACGAACACAACAACTCCAACCAACCGCCCCGAACCGACAAAAGCACAAAACGACCCGTGGTCGTGGAAGGTGTGGAATTGGCAAGGAACGCCTGTCGGCAAAACCCCAGCACAAATCACCGCAGCAAAGGGCGATTGGAAGGTCGCCGAGGACAGCGACACGTCGGACAAAAAAAGGGTCTTGGCCCAAGTCGCAAACAACCGATCCAGCGCGTTCAACGTTGCAATCACTCATCCTTTGCGGGCGCTGAATGTCGAGATATCGGTGGTGTTGCGTGCAATAAAAGGGAAAATTGACCAAGGAGGAGGTTTGATCTGGCGTGCAAAAGACGCCCAAAATTACTATGTCGCGAGATACAATCCTCTTGAAGACAACCTGCGTCTTTACACCGTCCAACAAGGCAACAGAAAAATGTTGCAAAGTGCGGATGTACGGATTGATCGCAAAACATGGCATACCTTGTCCGTCCAAATGCAAGACCAGCACATCCAAGTTTTTCTCGACGGTAAAAAATATCTAGACACGGTAGATCAGACCTTCCAAAACGCAGGATTGATCGGGTTGTGGACAAAGGCAGACGCAAACACCTACTTCCGTCATTTGCAAGCCAAACCCTTGCCCTCTTCCTCATTGGGACTCCATGACCTGTCTCCATCCCAACTTCTGGCCTTTTTGAAGAAAAAAGACACCGTGATCCTCGATGTTCGGACAGCCGCAGAGTACACACTTTCTCACATCAAAGGCGCAAAGAATCTCGACGTCCAAAATGCGGCCTTTCACCAACAGCTTGCCTCCCTTGATCGGAACAAAAAGTACATCGTTCATTGCTCTGCAGGTGTACCCAACGGAAGAGGTCACCGAGCCTTCATCGCACTCAATCAACTCAACTTCTCCTCCGTGTTCCATCTTAAAGGCGGCATTTTTGCTTGGGAACAAGGAAAGTTTCCTGTACAAAGAAAGAAAAATTAATCAATGAAAAATTGCGCCTTTTTCCATGCGCTGCGTTTTGCAAAGAAGAGCCTCTTGAGGGGCGTCTTGGTTTTGTGGGTTGGTGCGTTGGGGTTTGGTTGTCAGGGGCGCGGATGTGAAAATCGCCCTGAAGTCGTGGTCTATACTTCGGTCGATATGGTGTTTTCAGCGCCCATATTCCGTTATTGTGAGCAGCAAACGGGTTTGCGGGTCAAAGCGGTATTTGATACAGAAGAGACCAAAAGCACAGGCGTGCTCAACCGTCTGCTTGCAGAGTCCAAAACCCCGCAAGCCGACGTATTTTGGTCTGGAGATCCTGTACGCCCCTTTTCTTTATTAACGCGAGGAATGGTGCAATCTTATCATCCGAAAAACGCCAAAGATATCCCCGAAGCGTTCAAGGACGGCAACGGCCATTGGACGGGCTTTGCAGCGCGAGCAAGAGTGTTGTTGCTCAACACCAAGCTTGTCGATCCGAAACAGGTTCGCTCGATCGAAGATCTCGCAAACCCTCGGTGGAAAGGTCGTGTGACGATAGCAAACCCTGTGTACGGCACCACCACGATGCACATGGCGGCGCTGTTTGTGCATTGGGGAGAACAGCGAACCCGCCAGTTTCTGGCTGCGCTCAAACAAAACGATGTACGCATCGCCAGCTCTAACGGAGAAGTCAAACGGCTCGTCGTTGCGGGGGAGATGGCGATAGGATTAACAGACACAGACGACGCCTACGAAGCACGCAAAGCCAGCCGAGACATCGCTGTGGTCTATCCCGATCAGCAGGGGATCGGAACGTTGCTGATGCCCACAACAGCCGTCTTATTGAAACGTTCTCCTCATCCCCCCCAAGGACGCCAACTGCTTGATTGCTTGCTCAGCCGCCAAGTCGAGCAACAGATGGCCCAGATCGCAGCCCACATGCCTTTGCGCAAAGGCATCGAAACTCCCCAAGAGATCCGTCAAATCACCGACCTCAAAGTGATGCAAGTCGACTACGCAAAAGTCAGTGCAACGATGGAAAAAATTCATCCTTGGTTGCGTACATGGGTCGGAATTTGAGGAGAACATATCACTTTTCGTCAGAGCAATTCATCTCTTGGGCAGCCGCGTTGGTGTTGTTGATGTGTTTGCTGCCTCCTTTTTTGATGTTGGGAAATGATCTTTTTGCGGGAAGTTCCTTGCCGACGGCTCTTCGTTCGTTGCTCTTGTCGGCGGATCTGTGGAAACTGTTTGCGTGGACTTGTGTGCTCTCTTTGTTGGTCACCGCCATCGCTTCTATGCAGGGCATCGCGCTTGGCGTTTTGTTTGCCAAAACGGAGTTTTCAGGGCGAACAGCCTTGTTGTGGGTACACTCGTTTCCGTTGTTTTTGCCACCGTTTTTTGCTGCGCTGGGGTGGTTCTATCTCTTCGGGACACAGGGATGGCTGGGCAACGAACAAACGTCTCGTTTGTTGTTTGGCCCTTGGGGGGTCGTGCTGGTGTTGGGGTTCTCCTTTGCCCCGATCGTGACGTGGATGACGGTGTTAAGTCTGCAAAACATCGATCCAACGCTCGAAGAAGCAGCCCGAATCTCCGCGAGTCCTGCACGAGTGATCGTGCGGATCCTATGGCCCATCGCCCGCCCAACGATCACTTTTGCTGCGATGCTTGTGTTTGCGCTGTCTTTTTCTGAACTTGGCGTGTTGATGTTTTTGCGTGTGAAAACGTATCCTGCGGTGATCTTCGGTAGATTGGGCGGTATTCAATTTTCGCCGGGGGAAGCCTTTGCGCTATCTCTTCCGCTCTTGGGCGTGGCTGCGTTGTTTTTGTGGGTTGAGAACAAGCTCAAACCCATGCAAGTGTTTCACACGATGGGAACGCGCTCTTTTCAAACACTACGTTACGCATGGGGTCGCTGGCAGGCCGTTGTGACGGTCTCTGTCGCTGGGGTGGTGAGCCTTTCGCTCTTGCCTTACGCTGTGTTGGGATGGCGGGCCGGAGTGGAGGGCTTTTGGGAGATCCCTCGATGGATCGGGGACAGTCTGTATAACAGCCTGTTGATCGCGCTCTGCACAGCTACATGGATCGGGCTGTTCGGGTTGGTGGTGGGCCACGCACTCGCCCGACGCAACGCGTTTCAATGGCTCGAAAACCTCGCGTTATTCGCCTTTATGCTTCCTTCTGCTGTGGTGGGAGTGGGCCTGATCTTAGCGTGGAACCGACCGATAACAGGGGAAATTTATCGAGGCATGGGAATATTGGTCATCGGCCTTGGTGCGCGCTATGCGATCTTGGGCATACGGGCGGTGGCGAGTACGATGCAACGCACCTCGGAGATCTTTGAGCAGACGGCTTCGACTTTCGGAAGCGGGTACGTTCGCACGATGTTACGGATCGCGATCCCGATGCACCGGCCTTCGTTGATAGGCATCTGGTTGCTGATTTTGCTTTTTTGCTTGCGTGACCTCGACGCGGTCATCACCTATGCCCCGCCCGGGTGGGCGACTTTGCCGATCCGCATCTTTACCTTGGAAGCCAACGGTCCCGAACACATCGTCGCAGCGCTCGCCTTTGTACATACAGCGGTCACAGCCGCGCTGTTCGCTGGAGGTCTGTTTTGGCTGCGCTGGAGTTTAAAATGATCAGCGATGTCTTTGTTCTCGACCACATCAGCGTTGTTTATGGCACCAAGACCGTTTTGTCCGATGTCTGTTTGCGCATAGAACAGGGGCAGATCATGGCGTTGCTTGGACCCTCTGGAGCGGGAAAATCTACCCTATTGCGATTGCTTCTGGGATTTCAGGCCCCCACCCAAGGAACCCTGCGGATCCAAGGCCAATGCGCCGCCACATCGGGAAAGATCATCATCCCTCCCGAATCTCGGGGACTGTCCGTTGTCTTTCAAACCCTTGCGCTGTGGCCCCACATGACGGTGTGGGAGAATTTGGAGTTTGGTCTGATCTCGCAAAAACTACCCCGACCTGCGCGCCAAGAACGCATCGACGCCATACTCCAGCGTGTAGGACTACGCGACTTGTCCAAGCGATATCCCAGTATGTTGTCAGGAGGAGAACAGCAGCGCGTCGCCATCGCAAGAGCACTCGTAACACGACCGCAGGCTGTGTTGTTTGATGAACCGCTCTCTCATCTCGATATCGTCTTGCGCCAAGAACTGCTGGCTTTTTTCCGAGAGTTGTTCGCGGAGCTGGAGCTCACCGCACTCTACGTCACCCACGATCCGTGGGAAGCCCGCTATTTGTCTAGCCATATCGCGATCCTCGATCAAGGGCGACTCGCCTATTGTGGGGCTTCCAAAGCTCTGCCAACCCAAGACGGCGATAGTGCCTTTGTTCAGGGCATCATGCGAGCATGGCAAGACGTTGGATGATGATACGATACCCGAGTGATGCGTACACAAAGGAAAGTACGTAGACGACCTATTATCGGGCAGCCACGGGGGTCTGCCCCTACATCTTTACGATCACACAACGAGCGGATTGCGTGTTACTTGGAGGGCGGGAGGGGAAGGCGGTATTTGCGGACTTCGGGTTGACGGATGCGATCTGCATAACGCTTTTCGATCTCGGCGATCACCTCGAAGAAAGCGGATTCCATCTTGGGGCCGTCGTTTCCTTGAAAGCCCTTGTTATCGACGTACAAGGTGCCTTTGTGACAGCCTTCTGCTTTTTCAGAGCGCAAGCGCTTCGGATTGGCGGGGTCGGGGTAGATCCGATCACAAGAACCGTGAATGCTAACACCGATCATCTTGGCAGCCTCTCCTACGGACATAAGGCCCGCACCTGCGGCCAACACCGAAGCCATATCTGGGCCGCTCATCCCATAACCATGCCCCATGTAGATCACAGGATAACGCTTGGTGGGGTTGGCGTGGAATCCGGGAGGCAACACCACCGAATAGATCTGTTGGCGGCCAAGTGCCTTTGACTCATAAAAAAAGTGCAGCGGTACCCCTTCTTGTTTCTCTTGATCGAGGGGGACTTTTTCAACATCTGCATCGGGCAATTGGTGGGCAACGAAGCTGTAAAAAGAGAAGACGCGGTTGATAATGCCCGAAACTCCGTGTATATGGTCTCCATCTCCCGCAGCAATCTCTTCGGGAGTTGCGTTGGGATTGCCATACTGGATGTAGAGATGTTGGCCTTTGTCACTCCAGTCCACTTTGTGCGGCTCGTACGGGCCTTTGCCTTCGGGCATCAAAGAAAGAAAGCGCTCATGTAGCGGTGCATGCTCCATCTTTTCGACACGCGCCCGAATTGCCCCAAGCAAGTTGATCCCCGTCACTTGGAAATTGAGCAGATCACGGATACCACCGTCGATATAGATGTTGAGACGCGAAAGCTGTGCGGGTGTCATCTTCAAGATCAACGAGTAGGGATCGTGTTTCATAAAGTTTTCATAGCCGGGCGTTTGCGTGAATTTCCCGTCTTTCTCGCCATAATCGCCCGTCCCTTCGACACCATCCAAACCAAAGTCCTTGTAGGGTTCGCCTTGATCGAACTGTAGGTTTCCTTCGAGGCCCTTGGGATTTTTGATGGGGTGATAGTTGTCTCCGTTGGGATCGTCGCCACCCGGGCCTTTTTGGCCTTCGGGTACACAGCCGCCCTTGCCGTCTTCGCGATCATCACCACAACCATCGACGCCGACATCCTGATAACGCTCGTGGGGCGTGATCAATACAGGCTCTCCGTAATCTCTCTTGCCGTTGCCGTTTAGATCCAAGGCCAAGAAGACTTCGGTGGGAGCGTTGTGTAGCTCAGGTTTGTCGGGATAAAAAGTGCCGCTTTTGTCCGTCCCATCGCAAAAGGTGATGACATCGTACTCGCCTTTTGGGTTGTATTGATCGTGATAGAACTTTTTGATGCGGATGGGATTGGCGCAACGGTCAGGGCGATCACGCCAATCCTTCGGCACACCGGGCGGATAATAGGTGCTTTCAGCATTATAGTATCCAGGATTACCAAACGCATAGAATACATCTTGCGTTGCGCGGATCAAGGAATTGCGATTCCAGCCGTTGTTTCCGAGAGAACTGCTGTAGAACCAATTATTAAAGTCTGAGATCAACTCGAACGGAAACTGTGGCTTCGGATCAACGGGCCTACAATAAGAAGAGGCATCGTTGAGTGTGCCGTCTTTCGCGGCCTGTTCGAGCTTTTTGAGATCACAAAAACCATTGGACACCATATTTTTGAGATGCTGCAAAAAATACGTGTGGTTG
>CAUJFU010000477.1 GCA_963169055.1 Myxococcota bacterium | reverse complement strand
GCTCCTTTGAAGTGGAGGGGGGCTTGGATGGATGAATGATTGGATTCTACACAAAGTCTTGAGGCTTTGCACCTGTTTTTTGAGAAGGCGTGTTTGAGGAGGTCAAAGAGGTGTAGTGGTGGGTTTGAGAAGGCGTGTTCGCACCTGCCCAAGCGACGGAGTGGTTGGTTTGAAAAAACGATGATCTTTTCGCCAACACGGGGTCAAGGGAGCCGAGCTCCCTTGCGGGGTGTGGGGTGGAACCCCACAAAGCCGAAAGAGCAGCCGAAATCCGAAAAGAGGCGGACGGCTTGTGGTGGTGGGGAGAAGGGGGCTTGTCGGGGGAGGGGTGTTTGGGTACAAAGATGAGCCAAGGTTCACCGAAGGAAGCGAAGAGAAGGAGCGAAGGATGGCTGGAGGAAACGCGAAGTACCCGCATTTGTTGGCCCCGTTGGAAGTGGGTCATGTGACGTTGAAGAATCGGGCGATGATGGGTTCGATGCACGTGGGTTTGGAAGAAGAGTGGTTTGGTTTGAAGAAGTTGGGGGAGTATTTTGCGGCGCGAGCAGCGGGCGAAGCGGGATTGATTGTGACGGGGGGTGTGGCCCCGAATTTTGCGGGTTGGGTAAAGCCGTTTGCTGCGAGGTTGTCGAACGGATGGGAGGTGCGGAAGCATCGTTATGTGACAGACGCGGTGCATCGGGAGGGAGGAGTGATCTGTATGCAGATCTTGCATGCGGGTCGGTACAGTTATTCGCCGTTGGCGGTGGCTCCGAGTGCGATCAAAGCGCCGATCAGTCCGTTTCGTCCGAGAGCGTTGTCGAACGGTGGAGTGAGGCGGACGATCGGGGACTTTGTGAACTGTGCGGTGCGAGCGAAAGAAGCGGGTTATGATGGTGTGGAAGTGATGGGGTCGGAAGGGTATTTGATCAACCAGTTTCTTGCGCAACATACGAACAAACGCGGCGATGAATGGGGTGGGGAGTATGAGAAGCGGATGCGTTTTCCTGTGGAGATCGTGCGACAGATCCGAGCGGCGGTGGGGCGGGAGTTTTTGATTATTTATCGGCTGTCGATGTTGGATCTGGTGCCCGATGGGAGTACATGGCAGGAAGTAGTCACGTTGGGGAAAGCGATCGAAGAAGCGGGGGCGTCGATTCTTAACACGGGGATCGGTTGGCATGAGGCGCGAGTGCCGACGATTGCGACGATGGTTCCGCGAGCGGCGTTTACATGGGTGACGCGGAAGTTGCGGGGTGAGGTGTCGATTCCGCTGGTGGCCTCGAATCGGATCAATATGCCAGAGGTTGCGGAGTCGGTGTTGGCGGCGGGAGATGCGGATCTGATCTCGATGGCAAGGCCGTTTTTGGCCGATCCTGAGTGGGTAAAAAAAGCACGAGAAGGGCGAGAAGAAGAGATCAATACGTGCATCGCGTGCAATCAGGCTTGTTTGGATCATATCTTCCAAAACAAACGATGCAGTTGTTTGGTGAATCCGCTGGCGTGTTATGAGACAGAGATCACGATCAAGCCGACGACAAGGGCGCGTCGGATCGCGGTGGTAGGTGCGGGTCCAGCGGGGTTGGCGTGTGCGACGACAGCGGCGAAGCGCGGCCACAAGGTGACGTTGTTCGAGGCGGGAGAACAGATCGGGGGCCAGTTTTTGATGGCGCGACAGATCCCGGGCAAAGAGGAGTTTTCGGAGACGTTGCGGTATTTTCAAACGCAGTTGCGTTTGACGGGTGTGGAAGTGCGTTTGGGAGAGCGGGTGAGTGCGGCATTTTTGCAGAGCGGAGAGTACGAGGTGATCGTGTTGGCGACGGGCGTGGTTCCTCGCGAAGTCCGTATCCAAGGGGTGGATCATCCGAAAGTGCTATCTTATGTGGATGTCTTGCAAGGGCATCGGCCTGTGGGGGAGAAGGTGGCGATTGTTGGAGCGGGCGGGATCGGGTTTGATGTGGCGGAGTATTTGACGCATCGGAAAGAAGAGACGCCGACGTCGCAAGATATCGCGGCGTATATGGACGAATGGGGCGTAGATATGAGCCATTCGCGCCCGGGAGCGTTGAAAGAGGCGGTGGTGTCGGTCCCTGCACGCCAGATCTATTTGTGCCAGCGATCAGGCGGGAAGTTGGGAGAGCGTTTGGGCAAGACGACGGGATGGATTCATCGGACGACGTTGCGCAACAAGCAAGTGACGATGCTATCGGACTGTGTGTACGAAAAGATCGACGATCAGGGTCTGCATCTGAGTGTGAAGGGAAAGGCTCAAGTGTTGGCGGTGGATCATGTGATCTTGTGCGCAGGACAAGAGCCTCAACGTGCGTTGTTGGCACCCTTGCAAGCGGCAGGAAAAGATGTGCGCTTGATCGGAGGCGCGGATGTGGCGGCAGAATTGGATGCCAAGCGCGCAATCCAACAAGGAACCTTGTTGGCGGCAGAGTTGTAAGGCGAACGGGATAGGACTTACGCATTTGGATGGTTTTGTGGGGTGCCACCCCACACCCCACAAGGGACTTGCGCCCCTTGACCCCGTATCGGCGAAGAGATCATCGTTTTTCAAACGAACGAAGCTCTCGCTTGAACGGGTGCGAACACGGGGTTTTTTGGGCCAACGGCGTGACACCTAGACGAATAGGAATTACGCAGTTGAACGATGTTTAAGTTTGTTGGGAGTCGAGCGTTGGATGGTGGCCTACAGAGGGTAGGCTGCGTTGTGAAAGGAGAAACGATGCAACGGAACAGACGGATGATGCGGGGATTGGTGACGTTCTTGGGAGCGTGGTTGTGGTTGAGTGCGTGGGGAGTCCAAGCCCAACCGTACACAGCGCTGAGGTTTTTTGACAGCAAGGGGTCGATGATCTTCCATTTCAACGATATGCAGGCATCGTTGGACGATCTGCTCGCGTTGTCAGGGCGTTATGGGATGGACGCGACAGCGCGAGGTGCGTTGGGGATGGGGCGGATGCAGATGGCGCAGATGCTGCGATTGCCGTCGATTCCGCAGGATTGGAACGAGACCTTTGCAGCGTTGGGCTTGCCGGCGCGTCCGAGCGCAACGGTGTATTTTAGCGACCTGTACTCGGGCAAAGGAATTCCCGATATGATCGCGGTGCTGCCGTTGCAGAATACGGATCGTGTGTTGGCGTTGGTGAAGCAGGTGCTGCCGAATTATTTTGCGATGCAAGAGTACCAGACGTGCCAACGGATCTGTGCAGATGCGCGGCAAGCGGTGCAGTTGTACCAGTCGCGTTATGGTCGGATGCCGAAGGATATGGGGGAGTTGTTTACGAGCGGGATGATGCGCAAGCGAGGGGCGTGTCGGGAGATGCGATCGTTTGTGATCCAAGGAGACACAGTGACGTGCGGAGATCTCGATAACCCGCAGGTGTGGCTGCAAAAGAATCGGCGGGTTCCGCCGTTGGCACCGTACAAAGATGCGTATGTGATGCGCATGGACAAGCTGGCGGTGGCGATTCACAAGGCGGGTTATGTGGTGTTGGCATCGCGGCCCGAGAGTTTGCGTGCGGCGTTGGATCGATTTGCGACCCAAGCGAAACACCCGAAGCATGACGCTTTTGTGCAGAACCAAGACGCCAACACACGTTTTCAAATGTATATGAATTATCAGGAGTTCTCGAAAGACGCGATGAAGCAGCAGCAACAACAGATGCAGCAGCTTCGGGGGATGCCGTTTATGGAGTACTTGGACAAGTTGCAGGAAGCCACCAAGAAATACATGGGTGTTTATGGGGATGCGTGGTTGATTGCGAAAGTGCAAGGGGATCGCTTTAGTGCGGGGATGAAGATGGAGATCAAAGGAGGTGATCAACTTCCGCTGATTCGTGGGATCAAGACGTTGCCGTTGGTGTCCGCGATGCGGGTGTATTCGTCGATCCCGAAAGATGTGTTTGCGTTGATCAGCGGGAATTTTGTGCGAGTGTACATCGATTTCTTTGACGAGATGCTCAAGGCGATGGGTCCGATGCCGATGAATATCCCGTTGGGCAAGTGGCGGGGTATCTTGGGTGAAGAGGTGGCGTTTGCGTTGTCTGCGCAAGGCCAAAAGATGTTGCAGGGGGCGTTGTATTTGGAGATCGCGGATGGAACGAGCTTTGACGAGAAGTTGCGTCGGTGGTGGGCGCGAGGAGTCAAGATGTTGGGGGCGAATCCGCGAGCGAAGCTATCGAGCTTTGCGACGCCAAGCGGTACGGTGTATCGTGCGCAAGTGCTTGGGCCAAGTGATTTTCCGTTGGATATCGCGTTGATGAGGGTGGGGCGTTTTGCGGTGCTGACGGTGGAGCCAGACAGAGGGGCGACGCTTCCGATGTTGCGAGCGATCCTTGATACGAGCGAAAACAAGGCGGCTTCTGTGTTGCAGGCCACGCATTTTGCGCAAGCGCTCAAGCAAAGCCCCTTGAACAACGGGGTGGGGTATTTGGATATCGAAAAGATGGCGGTGTTGGCGCGACGTTATGCACCGCGCTTACAGGGGATGCAAGCGGTGTTGACGGCGATGTTTCCGATGCAATACGCTTGGATGTGGGGTCGCGTCCGCCCGATCAACGGCAACAGCGACTTCGATAGCTACTTGCAGATGAAGTCGGCAGCACCTGTATCGCCCGCACCGACGGCTCCGAATGAAGAATCCTCGACACCCCCAAGTCGAGGGATGGAGATTCCCTCATTGAAACCTGCGGCACCTCCGCAACGTTAGCCCTCTCCCATCCAAGTTCAGGTTTCCAGAAGAGGTCGGGGGGAACGGTCGGAGGCGTTCAGGTTTCCAGAAGAGGTTGCGGGGGGCGCTCGAAGGCGTTCAGGTTCCCAGAAGAGGCTGCGGAAAACAGTTGAGGGGGGGAAACCTTAGGAGTTCGTGCGACGTGACGGTTTTTCCAAAAAAAGACATATTCGTGGAAGTTCAAGCGGCAGTGCTGTTTGTTTGAGAAACCTGTGATCACCCCGCCGATACGGGGTCAAGGGGGCAAAGCTCCCTTGTGGGGAGTGGGGTGAAACCCCACAAAAACCATCTGAGGAGGAGGTGACAGTGGTTATTTGAGGAAGAGCATTTCTTGGTAAGTGGGTAGAGGCCAGAGGTCGTCGGCGACGATGGATTCGAGGGCATCGGCTTGTTGGCGGACGAGGGTCATTTGTGGGACGACTTTGTCGCAGAGGAAGCGGGCTTCTTGGAGGGGATCTTCGTGGTGATGTTGGAGGAGAAGGTGGAGGTGTTCGAGTCCGGCGTAGAGTTTGTCGGTGTGTTCGATGGTTTTATCGAGGAGTTGTTCGGGGGCGGGTTTGTTGAGTTGTTTGAGAGAGGAGCAGGTTTGAGCGATCTGGTTTTGGAAGCGGTAAGCAGCGGGGAGGATTTGAGTGCGCCCCATTTCGAGCATGAGGCGGGATTCGACGAGGAGGGTGCGGTTGTATTGTTCGATGAAGACGTGGGCTCGGCTTTCGAGTTCGCGAGGGGAGAGGACGTTGTACTTTTCAAAGAGTGCGATGCTTGCGGGATCTCTGTAAGCGGGGAGAGCGTCGACAGCGGTTTTGAGGTTGGGTAGGCCGCGTTTTTCGGCAGCTTCTTTGTGCCAAGCTTCGGAGTATCCGTCGCCATTGAAGATGATGCTATCGTGTTCGGTGCAGATTTCGCGGATGAGTTGGGTGATTTGGGTTTCGAGTTCGCCGTTGGCGGATTCGAGGCGGGAAGCGATATAGTCGAGGGATTCGGCGAGGATGGTATTGAGGACGGTGATGGGCATGGCGATGGATTGGTTGGCTCCGACAGCGCGGAATTCAAACTTGTTTCCCGTGAAAGCAAAGGGGCTGGTGCGGTTGCGATCGCCCGAGTGTTTGGGGAGACGTGGGAGGGTATCGACGCCAAGGCCGAGAGTTCCGCCCTTTTTGCTACTGGCGGTTTTGCCTGTTTTGATCTGCTCGAAGATCTCGGAGAGTTGTTCGCCAAGGAAGATCGAGATAATGGCGGGAGGGGCTTCGTTTGCGCCGAGGCGGTGGTCGTTTCCGGCGCTTGCGACAACGGCACGCAGGAGTCGGGCGTGTTTGCTGACGGCGCGGATGACAGCGGAGCAAAAGACGAGAAAGCGGACGTTGAGGTGGGGGTTGTCGCCGGGTTCGAGGAGGTTTCCGACTTGAGCGTTGCCGAGGGAAAAGTTGACGTGTTTTCCTGAGCCGTTGACGCCTGCGAAGGGTTTTTCGTGGGTGAGGCAGGCGAGGCCGTGGCGGGTGGCGACACGTTTGAGGGTGGTGAGGGTGAGTTGTTGGTGATCAGCGGCGACGTTGGCGTTTTCGTAGACGGGGGCGATCTCGTATTGTCCGGGTGCGACTTCGTTGTGTCGGGTTTTGACGGGTACACCGAGTTTGAGGAGTTCGTGTTCGGCATCGAGCATAAAGTGGAGGACGCGTTCGCTGATGGCCCCGAAGTAATGGTCTTCCATCTCTTGGCCTTTGGGGGGTTTGGCCCCAAACAGCGAGCGTCCTGCCGTAAAGAGGTCAGGGCGTTGATGATAGAAGTGGTTGTCGATCAAGAAGTATTCTTGTTCAGCGCCAGCGGTAGCGACGACCATTTTTTCGGTTTGATCGCCAAACAGTTTGAGTACGCGTTGGGCTTGTTGGTTGAGGGCTTGGATAGAGCGCAGCAGCGGTGTTTTTCCGTCGAGGGCTTCACCCGTCCACGAGACAAAGGCGGTGGGGATGCAAAGAGTCGAACCGTTGGGGGTTTCGAGGAGGTAGGCGGGGCTGGTGACATCCCAAGCGGTGTATCCGCGAGCTTCGAAGGTTTGGCGGATGCCGCCTGTGGGAAAGCTCGAACCATCGGGTTCGCCTTGGATGAGTTGTGCGCCGCTAAATTCGGTGATGGCACCGCCTTCGTAGTTGGGCGTAAGGAAGGAGTCGTGTTTTTCGGCGCTGAGGCCCGTGAGCGGATAAAAGACGTGGGTGTAATGGGTGGCCCCGCGAGTGAGAGCCCATGTTTTCATGGCGGCAGCGACGGCGTCAGCAGTCGAAGGGTCTAGCTGTTCGCCGCGCTCGACGGTGCGTTTGAGAGAGCGGTAGATGTCCTTGGGGAGGAGCTTTTCCATCTCTTTTTGATGGAAGACGTTGGCGTTGAAAAGGGTTTCGGGGGCGGTGCCTTTGGCGTTGACTTGGGTGGGAGGGATGGTTTGTCGAGCGACGGTGTTGATCGCTTGAAGGCGGGCGTGGTTGCCGAAAGTCATCACAATCTCCTTAGATTGTCCGCGTTTTGGATCGTGTACGCGGGTTGGGGTGAAAAGGGGATCCGTTGTGATGGGAGCGTTTTGTACACGAAAAGGATTCGGTTTTTCAAGAACAATCTTTTGACGAGGTGGAAAGGGAGGGGGTTCAGCAACACCGAGAGGGCGGAGGGTTGTGGGGCTTGCGTTGTGGGTGGTTTTTTGGAAACGATGCGAGCGAGGTGAGCGGTTTTAAGGACAAAGATCGCGGATGGATCGAAACAAGGCAAAGACGATGGATCGAAACAAGACAAAGATCAGACAGAGAGCGAAAGGAGCGAAGGGATGGAGATCGAACAATACCCTGTGGGAGAGCAAAGAAAGATGTATTTTGCGGAGGGCGAGGCATTGGGGCATTCGCACCGTTGGTTGGGGGGGCAGTACTGTTCGATTACAACGTCGGTGGGGGTTGTGGGGTGTGGGATTTATGATGTGGGGGTTGCGGATGAGTTTGGGATGGCTTTTGCGCTTGCGAAGGGGAGTCCGGGCTGTCCGTTGGTGCAGCCCGAAGATCTGTTGGAGGCGCGGATCGTCAAGATCTCGAAAAAAGCCCGTGAGATGGGGATTGTCGAAGGGATGACAGGCCGATCTGCGGTGGAGAGTATGTTGGTGTACGCGAAGCGTTCGGAGAGTCGGTTTGATGGGCTTTTGGGTGAGATGTGAAACGTGCGAAAGGATGGAGCGCTGGTGTGGACAGTGTTGGTCGAGCGATTGTTGCCGTTGTGGTTGTTGGTGGGGTTGGGCGGGTTGTTGCGTCGCGGTGGTTTTTTGACGTACGAGCGAAGCACCTTTTTGTTGCAGATGGTGGTGTTTGTGACGTTGCCTGCGACAATCTTTCGTTCGTTGCAAGGGGCGCGTTTGGATGGGCGGGTGTGGATCTTGCCGGTGGGTGCGGTGTGGATCGTGTGCGGTTGTGGGCTTGTGTCGTGGTGGTGGAGTCGGAGTGTGGAGCCGTCGCAGCGTAGGGGAGTGTTGGTGACGGCCCCGATGGTGATGAACTTGGGGACGTTTGTGTATCCGTTTGTGTTGTCGATGTATGGGGAGAAAACGTTATCAGCGCTGATCTTGTTGGACTTTGCGAATATCTTATTGTCGGCGTCGCTGGTGTATGTGTTGTCGGTGTATTATGGGGGGGCGCGGCGGATGTCGTGGGGAGCGATCGGGTCGAAGCTAGGGCGCTTTCCGTTGTTTTGGGTGTTGTTGTTGGCGTTGTGGGTGCGGGTGTTGG
>CAUJFU010000476.1 GCA_963169055.1 Myxococcota bacterium | reverse complement strand
AGAGGATGGAAACAAAGTAGTGACCGCTCTTGGTTTTCGAGACCGTCACATTCTTGGGCGTACCTTGAAGAGGGCGATGAAGGATGTGCGCGAGCCCACCGAGGTGTGGAAGGTAGAGTTGTTCTCCTTTGATGTGGAAACCTTGGGGAAAACGGATGGATTGCCTATCATGCTTTTTTTTGGGCTTTGGGAAGCGTGCGTGTCCTTCAAAAAAGTGAGTGTAGGCACGTCCTAAGTCTTTGAGTTTTTGCTGAAGGCATTGAGAATAGGCATCGTTGAGCCAGAGGTAGTCGGGTTGTTGTTTAAGTTGAGTGAGAAGTTTGCACAGTTGGGAGAAAGAGAGGGACTGTTTGGTCTGTTGATAGAGTTGGATGCGTTGTTGAAGTGCCCAGTTGTAGACAAAACGAGCATGGCCGAACTGAACAGTCAAGGCGGCTTCTTGTTCGACTGTCGGCTTGATACGGTACTGAAACGCTTGAAACATCACTTTTCTCACACGCCTTTTTGTTGTGCGATGTATTGTTCCACCACAATCTTCGATTTGTCAACCCTGAACATGGGCTGAAGCCGCTAAAGCGTAGAAAGCCCTTCTATCCCAAGGCTAAAGCTCTTGGGCTTTACGGGCTAACCTGTAAGTGATGAGGATGACTCGTTCGAAAGCATCGACGGTGCATCTGTCTCAATCCGCCCAAGAACCTGCGGCGATGGTGCGGATCATCGGGGGGCGGCGTTCGCCGCTCGAAGATGTGTATGCGTCGTTGCTGCAAAGCAAGTGGCGTTGGCTGTTTGTGTTGGCGGCTTGCTTTTACTTTGCGATTAATGCGGCGTTTGCGACGGCGTACTGGTTGATTCCAGACAGTCTGCAAGGCAGCAAAGGCGGATGGTTGGATGCGTTCTTTTTCAGCGTGCAGACCTTTTCGACGATCGGTTATGGCGCGATCTCACCGCAAGGATTGGGGGCGAATCTGCTTGTGACGATCGAGGCGCTGGTGGGGATCGTGTGTGTGGCGATGACGACGGGACTGATCTTTGCGAAGTTTGCGCGGCCTACAGCGCGGGTGTTGTTTAGTCGGTGCATGGTGATCCATGAGCGCGATGGCGTTCCCTGCTTGGTGTTTCGGCTTGCCAATCGGCGTGGATCCAATATCATCGAGGCCAATCTTTCGATGACGGTGTTGCTCGACGAGCGGACAAAAGAGGGCGATGTGATGAAGCGCTTGCACGATATGAAGCTGCAACGCAGCACATCACCGTTGTTTTTGTTGAGTTGGACGGTGATCCATCCGATCAACCAAGAGAGTCCGTTGTATGGGATGAGCTTTGAAGAGATGAAAAGCTCGGATATGCGGATCTTTTTGTCCTTGACGGGGATCGATGGTGTGTTGGCACAGACGGTTCACGCTTATTTTTTGTATGTGGCGTCAGATATCCTGTGGAATCGGCGATTTGTGGACGTGATCGAGCGCCTCCCAGATGGGCGTACACAGCTTGACTTGCGGCCTTTTCACGATACGCTCCCTTGTGATGGGCCTTTGCGCATCGGGAATCCATCGTTGTAACGTGCAGAGCAAGGGGATGCGAGCGTGTGGTGTGCGGAGGTCTGCAACTTGACGCTGTTGGTGGAGGCTGCTAACCTCGCAGCGTTTTTGGCCGCGTGTGCGGTGGTGTTGGATGGTCTCAACCTTTGTGGGTGAGCATCTCATGGAACGCGCAGTCAATTCTTTTTGGGTGCGTTGTTGTGGGTGTTTGTTTTGGGAGAGAAGGGAGCATCGCGTTGGTGAGGGATTTCTTTGTTCGATTTTGGGGCGTACGCGGAAGCATCCCTTGTCCGGGGCCTGAGACGCTGCGCTATGGCGGAAATACTTCTTGTGTGGAAGTGCGATTTAACGAGCATTTGTTGATCTTTGATGCGGGTAGCGGTCTCAAGCGGCTTGGTGATGTCTTGACGTTGCCGTCGCCGCATCCGTTTTATCTGTTTTTTTCGCACACGCATCTTGACCATATCTACGGCTTGCCGTTTTTTGCGCCTGTGTACCATCCGACGACACAGATCCAAGTGTGGGCGGGGCATCTCGCCGAAGGCCAAGATCTGCGTTCTGTGGTGCATCGGATCATCGCGCATCCGTTTTTTCCTGTGGATCCCGGGGCGATGTCTGCGCAACTCTCTTTCCACGATTTTCGAGCGGGTGATTCTCTCCAACTGATCGAAGGTTTGACGATCCGTACGGCTCCACTTAACCACCCCGGCGGCGCAACGGGCTATCGTGTCGAGGCGGGGGACCGATCGGTCTGCTACATCACCGACACCGAACATCGGAACGACGGTCTTGATCAAGCCATTCTCGATCTGGTCCGAGGGACCGATATCTTGATCTATGACAGCACCTATACAGACGAAGAATACCCCCGTTTTGCCGGATGGGGCCACTCGACATGGCAAGAAGGCGTTCGGCTTGCGAAAGCTGCACAAGCCCGAATGTTAGTCACTTTTCATCACGATCCGACACATGATGACGACTTTCTCGATCAAGTCCAAGCCGAGATGGATATCGCTCTGCCGGGCGCACGCGTCGCTCGCGAAGGGATGGTCTTGCGCCTCTGATCGTCTACGATCTGCGTTCCTTGAACTTTTGGCCCATTGCTTTGGATAAGGACATTTTCTGATGAACAAAGACGTCGAGATCCTTCTGAAGATCCCAGCCTTTAGCACCCTCTCCGAAGAGGAAGCCCAGCGCCTCGTCGAAAAGGCCAACCGCAGGAGCTTTGCACCCAACGAAGCTGTGTTGCGCAAAGGCGAAGATGGCGATGCGATGTATGTGATCATGGAAGGGGCGGTGTTGATCCCGATCCTTGATGCGGATGGTGCGGTGCGTTTTACGGCACGCCTTGAAGCAGGCAACGTCTTTGGTGAGATGGCCCTGTTGACGGGGGAAAAACGCTCGGCAGATGTGATCGTTGCAGGGGACAGCAAGTGCGTCTGTCTCGAGATGAAGAAGCAAGAAGTTGACTTGCTGTTGCGACAACATCCCGCCACAGCCCGCTTTTTGACCGAGATCTTGTCGAAGCGCCTTCTTGAATCCGAAAAGATGCGCCAAGTCGGCAAGTACACGTTGGTGAGTCGGCTCGGGCGCGGGGGGACGGCCATCGTATTCAACGGCCAACACCAAACCCTCGATCGCCAAGTCGCCGTCAAGATGCTCGATCACTCGCTTAGCTACAACCTCTCCTTCGTCAAACGCTTCCAAGCCGAAGCGCAACTGATCGCATACCTTTCGCATGAAAATATCGTGCAAGTGTACGATGCCGAAGAAGCCTATGGTACGTACTTTATCGTGATGGAAAAACTCCAAGGCCAGAACCTTGGTGAACATATCCAACTCAAGGGCAAGACCTCTTTCGATGAGGCCCGCGAGATCCTCGTTCAAACCGCTTCTGCGCTTCAATATGCCCATGAACACAAGGTGGTTCACCGCGATATCAAACCTGCCAACATCTTTCTCGAAAACACGGGTCGCGTCAAACTGATGGACTTTGGGATCGCCCAAGCCCCGCGTGTTGAAAAAGATGCCGATATCTCCGATGGTTTTATGGGAACCCCGGGATACGTCGCCCCCGAACAGATCGCTGGAAAACCTTTTGACCAGCGCGTCGATATCTACGCTCTTGGGGTTGTCGCTTTTATTATGCTCACCGCCAAAAAGCCCTTCCCTGCGCCCAATTCGACCAAGGTTCTACAAATGCAGCTTCACACGCCCTCTTTGGATATCACCCGCGTTGTGGAAAATGCCCCAGACGATCTCGCTGCATTTGTGCGCCGTGCCACCGCCAACGATCCCGAACAGCGTTTCCCCGATTGTTCGGCGGTCCTTCAACACTTTGCGCATCACCGTTCGGTGCGCGGCCTTTCGGAAGTTCGCGCACAAACCCTCACGCTGTTGTATACCCCCGAAGATGCCGATGCTATCCAAAAGATCCTGCACGAGGCTTGTCAGAAACTGACCGCCAAAACGCATGCCCGTGTATTCCTCAGTGCTGACATGAACAAGAGTTAGAGGGCGGCAGCTTGGGCGTTTTGGGAGATTGTTTCTCGTCAACATCGCGCAGAAACGGCGATTGGGCGGAGAGAAGGGGCCGTTGAAACGGCGATTGCGCGTTGAGAAGGGGCCGTTTAGCCGTTTTGAGGCTGTGTGGCTTGCCAAGCAGGGAGGGCGCTGATGCGTTCGTACCAGCGTTGGATGTGGGGGTAGGTTTCGAGCGGGATACGGGAGACGGTGGCGTACGTCAGATCGGCAGCGATGGAAAGATCGGCGAGGGTGAGTTGATCGCCGACAAGGTAGTCGTGTTTGGCGAGGTGTGTGTTCATGATGCCGGCTGCTCGGTTAAAACGAGACAGCGCTTCTTGAACTTTTGCAGGGTCGGGTTCTTGGCCGCGCATCCCTTTGAGCAGGTATTCGACGAGCAAACCGCTACAGGCGAGGCCGAATTGGGCCGTTTGCCAAAATTGCCAGCGTGTGATATCTGCGCGCAGTCGGAGATCTTCGGGCCACAGCGAATTGGGCTTTTGTGAGGCAAGGTATTGCATAATGGCGTTGCTTTCGGTCAAAACAAAGTCGCCGTCTTGCAAAGCAGGGACGCCTCCAAAGGGATTCATCGCAAGATAATCGGGCTTACGAGTTGCGCCTTGGAATAGATCCACTTCGCAGATCTCGACTTCCAAAGACAGGTGTTGGATCAGCGCGAGAACACGGCGCACATTGTGCGAGGCGGGGTGACCGTACAGTTTCATGAGATCCTCCTAGAACTTACGTGGTTGGATGATTCCGCTTGGGTGTATAATACAAAAAAAGGGGCTTGTGAAGTGCGGTAGATCGTTGTACAGCGGGGCCTCGTATGTTCGGAAGGGCGGCGGTCTGTCGCTGCTCTTGCGTGGGTTGTGTCGACATGGCGCAGTCGAATCCAACCCCCAAAACCCCATCCAACAAGGCATACGATATCCGAGAGAAGTGTGATCGAAGGGTAGGTGCGATCCGCTGTAACTGCCCTGTGGTTGGGCAGCCACAGGGGGCTGCCCCCATACGCACCTTATTAAGGCGAAAACACCGGAGAGTCGAGGATGATCGCTCTTTCTTTTGTCGGCCCCCCATGTGCGTTCGCGGCTCGATGTCCCGATACACGGGCGGTTCGCGAACCGCCCCTACGCAAACATTGCCTTGCATCGAAGACGGATGGAACGAAAGAATCGTAGACAAAGCAAACGCAAACATACATAAAAAGACGGAGGATACGACCTCCGTGTAGGGTGTGATGAAAGGTAGGGGCGTATGGCATACGCCCTTGCCCGATTCACGGGGATTTTGATCGCTGTGTACGAGCAGACAACCTGCGGATGTCGTATGAGGCAGTGGAAA
>CAUJFU010000475.1 GCA_963169055.1 Myxococcota bacterium | reverse complement strand
GAGACATCCATCGGCTCCAAATATTTGTAAGTTCCACATCAGATAAGAGTGAATGATTGGATAGACTTTGTGGGGTGCTACCCCACACCCCGCAAGGGACTATCGCCCCTTGACCCCGTGTTTGGCGAAAAGATCATCGTTTTTCACACAAACAACTCTTTCGCTTGATCGTCCGCAAACACGGGGTTTTTTGTCAAGCGCCACTCCTACCCATAGACATCAGGATATCGAAACGGTGATACCGTCGAAGTGACAGAAGAGTCTGGACGATAGCGGGGAATTTATCGCGTATCCTGCAAGATGCAAGAGCAGATGCGATCGAAGGCGGGTGGGCGGTGGGGTTGTTTTTGGGGGCAGTGCTGATCTAAGTTGTAAAAAATGCCGTAGATACGGGATGATCGTGGGGAGGTATGCAAGGCGAGGACGTTTGTGGGCTTGGGCGGCTGATCTTGCCGTAGATTAGGGGATGGTCACGAGGCAGCGGGTGAGTGGATTCACGATATCTTTTTGCACATAGAGGTAGTATTTTTTGCCCGATTCAAGGGGCTTTGGCTTTCCTTCAGCAGGGAAGCGTTGCGCGACTCCTTCGGGCACCACGCCGTAGGTCACACTCCCCGATTCAAGGGGCTTTCCTTGCTTCCAATCGACATCGATCCGCCAGAGCGTACCTTGCGGTGTATCGAGGTTTGGCGGAACCCCGGGAGAAGATGCTGTGGCCTCCATCACATGGATATAACGCGCCGCACCGCCAATCCAATAAAGCTTTCCATCCGCAGCGATGCGTTGATCAGGCGTACAATCGGTCGGAACATAGAATCTTTGTGTGTCTAACGGGCCCGCGCCGTACTTTTCATCTTTGAAGTCTTCGCGTTTTTTTCCGCGATAAGCGAGTTCTGCCTCAAAAAAGCGGCGCATCCGAGCATCATCCGTCGTTGGAAAGGCCGTATGGTTGGTGTTATCAGGAGTCGCCCGCGTGAAGCCATTGTTCTTTTCGGCTGGAAAGGCCCCAAATCCCACCGTGTCGATCCATCCTGCACCCATCGCCAAACCTCGCGGGCCAAAGCTGTTGATCCAGTTCGGACCCGACTCAAGATACCAATTGGACGGACCTTGCGGGGCGCTGGTCGTGTGACAACACACGCATGCTGCGGCGCGGATCTGCGACTTGACCCAATCGTTTTCCTTTACATACGCAGGATCTTTGAGCCGTGCATCCTCGTCCTTGGCTGTGCTGTTGGGTGGAACCGGATAATACGGACGTTGCGTACGCACCATATCACAGCTACCGTAATCCTCGAAGTTTCGGCCTTCTTCTGTTGCCCCTGAGATCGCAGACCATGTACACACTTGACCGTTCGGGCCTTTGCCGGGTGGTTCTCCTGCCTTCGGTGCTTTGCAGACATACTCTGGTTGTTGAAAGATCGGCAACGTTCCTGTGGGGGGGGCCGTCTTTCCGCCACAAATGGCCGTAGGAACGAAGCTTCCACCTCCAAAAAATTCACAACCCCGCTGTACCGACCCACAACGCGAACCGTCTTTCCCCGGTAGCTCGACACGGGAGTATTTGTCTTTGTCTTTGTCCACGATAAAGATGCAATCGCCATAACGTTCGCTGTCTGCGATCCCGCACTTCTTGTCGATCACGATGCTGCTGCTGTTGCTCTTGCAGTCGTTCGTTGCCTCGGTCGGAGTCCACCCGCCAAGGTATTCTTTGCACTCTTGCATCCCGCTAAAGGCGTTCTTGTAGATGCAGTGTCCCACCACCTTTTCTGGCAACGGTGGGATCGGAAAACCACCACCACAGCCATACGGCCACAATAACAACCCGCCCAAACCGACCATCCACAACCGCATCCATCCTTTACGCATCGTCTTGCTCCTTGCTTCGCGTCTTCTGCTCTCCCCATGAACGAAGGGAAGAAAGTTTTTATACATTTCTGTATAAAAGAACTTGCCCTTCGGATGAAGGATCTTTGTTTTGGTTTCTTTTTCAAGAAAATATTTTTATATCCTGATGTGTATAGAATTTGAGCGGTGGACAGGGCGCGGATGAGGGGGCTTTGAGCAGGCAGCGTATGTGTATAGGATTTGCGCGGCGGAGAGGGCGTGTATTAGGGGGCTTTGAGAAGGCAGCGTGTGAGGGGAAAGGCGATGTCTTTGAGGACGTAGAGGTAGTACGTTTTTCCCGAAACAAGGGGTTCGGGCTTGCCTTCTTTGGGGAAGGTTTGCTTGAGTCCTTCGGGTAGAACGCCGTATTTGATGCTACCCGAAGCGAAGGGGGTTCCGCTTTTCGAGTCCACATCGACGCGCCAGAGGGTGCCTTTGGGGATATCGAGGTTGGGAGGAACGCCGGGAGAAGAGGCATCCCCCGCAAGCACATAAAGATAACGGGCAGGGCCGCCGATCCATGTGATCGTACCGTCCGATGCGATGGCTTGTTCGGGGGTACAGCTTGTGGGAACGTAAGTCAACTGGATATCAAGCGGGGTGTAGCCGTCTTTTTGGCTGGCGAAGTCTTCGCGTTTCTTTCCGCGATGAGCGAGTTCTGCCTCAAAAAAGCGGCGCATCCGAGCATCGTCGGTGGTTGGAAAGGCCGAGTGTCCGACGTTATCGGGGGTTGCGCGGGTGAAACCATTGTTTTGCTCGGGCGGATAGGCCCCAAAACTCACGGTGTTGATCCAACCCGCCCCCATCGCCAAACCAAGAGGACCAAAGCTGTTGACCCAGTTTGGTTTGGATTCAAGAAACCAATTGGCCGGTCCTTTGGGGGCGTTGGTGGTATGACAACAGACGCAGGCTGCGGCGCGAAGCTGAGATTTGACCCATTCGTTTTCCTTTGCGTACGCAGGATCGTTGAGGCGCGCATCGGCATCGTTGGCGGTGCTGTTGGGCGGAACAGCGCGATAAGGCCGCTGTGTTCGGACTTTGTCGCAGTTTCCATAATCCTCGAAGTTTCGGCCCTCTTCGGTCGCGCCAGAGATCGTAGACCATGTGCAGACTTGACCATCGGGGCCTTTGCCGGGCGGCTCTCCAGCCTTGGGCGCTTTGCACGTGTAGTCTGGCTGTTGGAAGACAGGGAGCGTTTCGTTGTTGTTTTCGACTTTTCCACCGCATAACGGGGTCGGAACAAAGCTGCCCCCTCCGAAAAACTGACACCCGCGAATCATCGAGGCGCACTTGTTGGGATCTTTGCCCGGGATCTCGACGCGGGTGTATTTGTTTTTGTCTTTGTCCACGATAAAGATACAGTCTCCGTAGCGTTCGGCTTCGGGGATACCGCACTTTTTGTCGAGAACGATCTCGCTTCCGTTGCTTTTGCAGTCGTTGGTGACTTCTGAAACCGTCCAGTCACCGAGGTATTCTTTGCATTCTTGGAATCCAGCAAAGGCGTTTTTGTAGGTGCAATGACCCAAAAGCTTTTCGGGAAGAGGTGGGATCGGAAAGCCGTTGCAGCTACAGCCATGCACCAAGGGAAAAAACAACAAAAGCATGAGAAAAGCGATTCGTGTGCGTCTCATCGAGGACCTCTCGGGTTGGAGAACAACAAAACAAGAACCCTACGAGTGGTGATCCAAAATCGCCGACATAAGGCGTTTTTTGAGCGTTTCTGGAAACACATCGTGTGGTTAGATGCGCAACAAGGTTCACGGTTGCGCGGGAAGATAAAAAACGTTCAAATGATGAAGTATGAGCGTTGTTGGTGATGTCCCCAAAGAGCGGCAGCGGGGGCGTGGATTGGGGTGTAGAATAGGGGCTTGGCGGGGCGGTACACCCCAAAGAACTGCAAACGATGCTGCACAGGCGTGATCAAGGGCAGGGGATAACGTTGCCGCGTTCGGCGATTTGGAATAGCGTGTCTTTGTTGGCGTCTTTGAATTCAAAGACGTCCGTACAAGCGAATCCCTGACCTTTGAATTGTTCGTTGCCCCCGATGTGGACGAGCAAAAGGCTGTGGTTGTTGCCTTCGAGAGTGACGTTGCCAAAGACGACGACATCGGCGAGAACGCTGTTATTGCCTTTGATCAACAAGTCGCCTTCGATCACCACGCGAACGATGCCAAAGTTGTTGCCTTCAAGGGTCAGGTTGCCTCGGATCGTCAGGCTGCGCGCACGTCCGTTGTTGCCGTTGAATCGGACATCGCCGTCAAGGACGGTTTTTCCTGTGCCGTTTCCGTAGAGGACGTTGTTGTTGCCTTCGAGAGAGACGTTGCCTTCAAGAGGCTTTCCGTCTGTGGCAGGGCCAAAGGTCACAACACGGTTGTTGCCATTGACTTTGCCGAGGTTGGAGCCATCGGCTTGGATGACGTCTTGTTCTTTGGTGGCATCGGGATAGCACAGGACAGCGACGACTTTGTCTTTGTTGCGCACGATATCAGTGGGTCCGCCGTTTGACCCGTTGCAATAAGCATTGTTGGTGTTGCAATCAGGGTTGTTCGTACAGGCTTGTACGCCTGTGCCGATCACTTTTTCGCCGTCTGTGCTGATCTCGACCACAGGATCGTTGAGATAGACGCCGGGGTTGTTGGGGACGCATCCTGCGAAGATCGCAAAGAGGCCGAGAGAGAAAATACCAAAAAAGAAACGCGCTTGCATGCCATAAACTCCTTTGCAGAAAAGGGTGAGGCGAAAGAACCCCGTCCAACTTGTCGAAGAGAGGGGGTGGCGGCTTCAAAAGAACTTGGGATCGTGTTCGGAGTGACTTGTTGGGTGTGGGATGGTTTGTGTCTGTGATCACGGATGCTGCGAGTTAAGGGGTTGTTTGAAGAGGAAACTCGGCTTTGAAAGGGATGCCAGAGGGTGGATTTTTGGGATCAAAGCCAAGAATACCGCCGAGGGTTTCGAGCGCTCCTTTGCGATCAAAGCCCGCAAGTTGGATCAAGGCGTTGACAAGGTCATCGACGGACATTTTTCCTTGCATGGTGATCTTGCCTTGGAGGTCGATGGATGCGGCATCTGCGCGCAAGACGACTTCGGAAAGTGTGATAGAGAGAGCGCGTTGTCCAGTCGCAGGATCGGGGACGGGCATCGTGATCTGGGTGGGGTCGCTCTCAAAGCCTTGTGCATCGGCTTTGATGGGGATCGCGACGATATCTGAAAATAACGGTTGGCCGTCTTTGTTGAGATCAGGGCCGAGCACGATCAACGGCTTTTCACCGTCGATCTTTGCCCATTGCAGGATCGGAAGAAGGGTGCGGAGGGTGGTTTTGGCGAGTCCGTTGTCAGGTTCGATCAAGTTGAGCTTGCCCGAAGGTGTGGTGGCGCGGCGCATCGAGCGAACGACACCACCTTGGATATCGATATCGCGGCCATCGGCACGCATCGTTCCGCTGATCGGCCAGTATCCGGGATCTTTGCCAACGTCGACGCGGGTGATGGTTGGATCGATGCGCTGCGTACCGATCTGTAGGGTTGCGGAAAGACCCTGTAATTTGGGCCATGTGATCAAGATGGCTTCGCTCGGAGAAGCAAAGGTCGGCGTGATCTTGAGAGCATACGGATCGTCGCCTTTGCCCGAAAGAAGGGCCTCAACTTGATCGTGGCGATTGTTCCAATAGGTCATTAATCGGGTTTTGGTATGCACCCGCCAAGGGTAGGTGGTGCCGTTTGGGACGGCTGTTTCGGGGGTCAGGCCGCCTCCGTGGATTTGGGCCGCAGGGTAGCGATAGCTTTTTTCGCGGCGTCGGATCACCATCTCCGCCGATTGAAGGGCTTGTTTGGCTTGATCGAACGTTGCCTTGGCTTCGGCTTGCGGATCTTTTTGAGGGGCGTTTGGGTCGATCTTTCGAGCGCTTTCGTTGGCGATCTGCGTTTCCCGCCAGACGATCACGGCTTGGTACAACAAGCGGGCTTGGCGAGCGCGTAGCTGGTTGATCTCGATGCCGTCCATCGTTTCATCAAGCCAAGGCCGCCCTGTATCGGGGACTTGCGCTTGGATGGATTGGAGACGCTTGAGAAAGCCGCCGTGGGTGTCTTCGATGGTTTGAAGCGCCGCGATATCCGTCTCTTTGAAGTGCTTGATCTGCTTTTCGTTCCAGCGCGAGACTTCACGAAAGGCCACGCGCACAGGGCGAAACGCAAAGCCTGAAACAGCGGCGATCTCGTCTGCGGGATCTTCGCCCGCAAAGTAGGCATACAATCCCCCCGCTGCTCCTTGCCAGTCTTTGCGATCCAAGAAGGAGTCTTTTTGGTGATCCATCAGCTTGAGCATCACGTCGATGGCTTCGGTGCGTGCGGCACATCCGCTTTTCCACTCGCTCGGTTTGCACAACGGGTCCATCAACTCGCCCACCGCTTCTTTGAGCGTGATATCGGCCTTCCAATGCCAAAGGCCCACCGCATAATCTTGTTGCCAATACCCCCATTCATGGCCCGAATTAAACATCCGATGGGTATCGAGTGTCCCACCGCCACGCGTTTTGAGCAGTGGACGGATCAACTCGATATCGCGCCCTCGTCCCCAGAGATACAGCGGCAAGTACACAGGGATCGGATTGTCGAAACTCAACCACCACGAACCTTCGGGGAAGTATTCGAGGATACGCCCTTGCGATGAGGCTTTTTGCATCAGGCAAAGTTTGTGTGAAAAAGTTTTTTGATTGTACACAAGGGCCGGTCCTTCGAGCGGATAGAACATGACGGTGTGGACTTTGACGCCGAAGCGCTTGTCTGTGTGAAATGACAGATCGTAGTAGTCGATTCGCCCGTTGCTATTGGTTCCCGAAGGACAACCGAGGTCGTCAAAGTTGGGCATCGCCTGTCCTCCCGTGGTGTGGTTGTTGATCATCACACGGATGTCAGGGCGGATCGAGAGAGCTTTTTGGCCTGCCCAGTTGATCCAGTCGATGGTTTCTTTGTCGGGGGTCGTGGTGAACTCTGTTGGGCCAAAGTGGATTCCAAATTCGTCGGCGTCAGGGACTTCTTGGAGGCGTTTGGCGACGTAGGTTTCGATCTGTTCTTTGACAGGAACGGCGCTTTTGCGATCCACCACGCCCGTGGAGCCTTGTTGTTCGTTGTGCAAGGTGATCCCTGCTCCGCGTGGAAAACCAAGCAATATCCGCAGTTCTTCTAACTCTTTGACGCGTTTTTCTCGGGCCTCCGCAGGAGCCACACCACGGCCTACACCGCGAAACTTGTTGCCCCGATTTTTGATGATCCAGTCGTTCACTCGGGCGGCTTCGTCGATGGGGTGGCGTCCGTCAGAAAAGGCTTCTTGGTGTTCGAGCGGGTGTGAGCCGTGAAAAGTGTAAGAGCGAAATAGAAATTCGCCTTTGTAGAGATCGGAGGGCTTGCCTTCTTTGTCGGTATGGGCGATGGCTGTAGGCGTTTTGGCGCGTTCGCGTAGCTGGGCGAGATCGTTGCGTGGAAGAAACTCTTGTTCGGGGTGGTAGAACCGCGCTCCCAGACGCCGAAGAAATTCATACACCGCGTATTGTCGGCCCAGTTTGGAGGCAGACGCGGTATACACGACGGTGGCTCCTTCGCTGCCGAGGCGATTTCCCCAGTCTCCATGATCTTTGTGCATCAGCCAAAAGCCGTCTACACCCGCCTCTTTGAGCTTCTCTTCCTGAATGATATCGGATGCCAATTTGTGTGCATCCAGCACAAGCACCAGTCCTGCGCGTTGTTTGGCCGCTGCATCGAGGATGGCTTGGTGTTGGGTGATGTCGAGACGGATGACGTGTGGTTTGGAGCCTGCAAGGGCGAGGATGTATGTTTCCATCGCACCAAGCAAACGGCTGTCCAAAGGATCTTCTGCCTTTTGCAAGGCGATCATCACCCCGCCATCTTCGAGTGTTGGAGCCGTTTTGCAGTGGAGAAAAAGTAGGCATAAGCAGAAAAATCCGAACCAGCGAAAGCATCGTATGGATATCTCAAACTTATTTTCAAACCACCCGATGTGGCGCTTGAAATGGAGGCGGTCACGGCTTTTTTTCAATGGCGTCGCTCCTATGCAAAACACGGCAGATTGGGGCAAAAACAAGCCCCTAACAGCGCAACAGCGGCTATCTTAGGCTAAGACAAGTTTTTTTCCAATAGGAGTGGTGCAGTTATCCAAAAACCCCGTGTTCGCAGTGTTTCAAGCGGGGCCATTGTTGGTTTGAAAAGCGCCTGTGCAGTCCGCCAACACGGGGTCAAGGGGGCCGCGCTCCCTTGTGGGGTATGGGGCAAAGCCCCACAAAACAAATGAGGCAGTGTCTTACAAAACAAGCGAAGCAGCATCTTACAAAACAAATAATGAGGCAGCGTCCTGCGAAAAGAACGAGATGCGAAGGGCAAGAGCTTGGTGTCACGGAAGTGTTGCTTGACGTGGGGTGAGAGTTGGGTTTGATCTGGGCGGCGGGATGGGACGGTTTTCGCACGAAGAGATGAGATAGTTTTTGCAACGGAGAAGGGTGGCGTATCGTCATGGAAGCGAGGCGATTTTTTGAGGTGGCTTTGCCGCAGATGTTGAGTCATCATCTGGAGACTTTTTTGGTGGCGCGTGGTGTGATGGCGTTTTCAGTGCAGGGCGCTGGGACGTGGACCGTGCGTTGGGGAGATGTCGAAACGCCCGTGTTGGCGGGATTTGCGTCGGATGCGGATGTGAAGATATGGTTGTCGGAGTCGGCTTGGCGAGCATGGATGGCCGGTGATCTGGATCCGTACAGGTCTGTGGCTTCGGGCGAAGTTGTTGTCGACGGGAACGAAACGTTGTTGGAGACGTTTGGGTATTTTTTGAGACCCGCTAACACGCTGTTTGATGTATACCTTCAACAAGGATAACGCACGGTTGGGTGCAAGAAGAATAAGGAGCGAGAGATGACGAGGATTGCAAAGAACGATGTTCACGCGGCGATGGCGCGTGTTGCGCAACATCTCACGGATGCGGGTGGTGCGGATGGAAAAGTCACGCGGTCGGAGATGCGGGCCAAGCTGGAGACCTTGCAAGGGACGGAGCGCACGCTTGCGGATGTGTTTTTCCAATTCGTCGAACGACGCGATGGCATCGCCAACAACGCCGTGACGGATCGTGAGATCTCTGCTGCGCTCGAATACGCCAAAGAAAAGCTGATCAACAAGTACGACACCAACAACAATGGCCTATCGAAGGGCGAGATCAACAAGATGTCGCGCACAGGTAAGTTGGCGGTGCAGTTGGCGCAAGAGATCAAAGCTGCAAAGGATACGCCGATGACGGGCGAAGCGATGGCAAAGAAGTTTGAAACCATTGCTAGCGGTCTGTATCACACGAGCGAATCAGATGCGCCCTACAAAGCGTTTTATTTGCCCAAACCAGCGGATGGGACGAACACCGTGGACGCGATTCGTGCTGCGTTGAACATCCCCGCAAACGTCGAGATGTACGAAGATCACGCAGATACGTATTTTGATTACAACATCTACGAGATCGGCCTTGGTGCGGGAGACGTTGCGAAATTTCAAGACCTGCGCAAAGCTATGGACGCGAACTTGCGCAACGTGACGCTGGTGCAGATGGGCGAGCAAGTGGTCGAAGGGAAGGCGTTTTTGGTGGGGACCGCGCCAGACGGTAGCATCGTGGGTTTGGTGGCGGATCGGATCTGGACCTGAGCGCACCGAGCAAGATAGGACTGTTGGTGGTCTGCGCCCTGTTCTGGCGACGAAGCTGTGGGCTTTGGCAGGCGCTTTATCGACAAAGGAGAGGCTCCCATGACGACTCTTGCTTTTGATGTACAGCAATGGCCGCGTGCAGAAAGTCCGTTTGCAGAAGTCTCTGATGCAAAGAGTCTTTGCGCGGTGATGTTTGAGAAGGCAAAGGCCCAATTCAAGCAAAAGAGTTCACACGCGACGATGGCGCTGTTGTTGACGGAATACAGCGTTCATGCGGTGCATTTACCGCTTTCGACGAAAGAAAATGAGCGGATCGCGGGTGGAAATCTTGTGCAAAAGCTCACACACGATCTGTATGCGGTGGGGGTGGGGTTTGTGAGCGAAGCGTGGTTTGTACCAAAGGCCACAGAGCAAGCGCTCGAAGATCGGACAAAGCTGCTTCAACATGCGGATAAAATCGAGGTCTTGTTGATCCAGACTTCGTGGGGGACCGCAGGGGATACCTCCGCCAAGGCTGTACAGATCGTTCGAGACGGCAACAAACCCGCACAGCTTATCGAGCGCCCCGATCTTTTTACACCAAACGGGGTGGATGGACTGTTGATCTTCAAACGCCACGAAGAAGAAGCCATCCGCAAGCAGATGCTTTTGCGACCGATGATCCGCTAGTTCTTTTGGCACGCCCTGATGTTCCGCTAGTTCGCCCCGTCTGGAGGCCATTTTGGATGCAACACAATACGTCTGTTTCGCTTGAAATGACGTTGAGAAGCGTGTTTCTTCAGGTCGTTTTACGTCTGCCGCTTTCGGCCCGTTTGTGAAGGCGCAACTCTTGATAAAGAAGCGCCGAAGATCACGGCATGTTTTTCGTTGAACGCTGGGGGCTGTGTTCTCCCTTTGCCTCTTTTCCTTATCATATCGAGGTGTTTCATGACAAAGATCCATCAGCAAAATCCGGTATCAACCGCACAACGGACGATCGGCAATCCTCCGCCACAGCGTCAAGAAGGAGATCAACTCCATACAGTTCAACGCGGCGACACGCTTTCACAGATCGCCCGCCAAAACAACGTTCCTTTGCGCGACTTGATCCAAGCCAATCCTCAGATCCAAGATCCCAATCGCATCTGGCCGGGTGACCAAGTTCGTATCCCTACACAACAAACCCCGGCGGCTCCCTCGACTCCATCCGCACCTGCACGCCCCAGCCAAGGCGACGTTTTTACACCTCACACGCCGAGTCCAGCCTCACCTGCTCAAACAGCCCCCACAGCCCCGCCCGCTCCTGCGAACCCGAGCCAACCCACCGCTCGCCCCACAGAACTTGCTCGCCAAAATCAAGCAGGGTCCGAAGGCCGCGTGTGGGGAACCAAACTGGATAATGGAGCCGAAGTTTCGGTGCTTGGAGGGAGTGCGCGCCCGGATGGTTATGGAGGTGGTGATCTGCGCGGGCATGTGTTGAGTCTCGATCGGGATGGTATGCACGTCGGGGTGGGAGAAGGCCGTCTTGGGGGGGCTTTCGAGGTAAGCAAAGATCGTGTTCATCTGAGCGCTCGCGCTGATATCACGGGTATCAACGCCAGCACAGGAAACAACAACACCGTCGATATCGGTTCTAAGATCGGCGATGCGGGTGGTGAAGCGACGTTTCATATCGAGCGAGACGGCAGTGCTGGGCGCATTGGTGCTGGTTATCGTGCCAATATCGCCGAAGTCAACGGTGGGTTGGGCAGCGTGACAGACAAAAGCACGAGCGACTTCCGCCAAGAAGCTCGCGTTTCTGTTGGGGCTCCCTCGGGTGGTGCGTTTGTGAGTTGGAATGATCGCGATAACGATGGCGCACGAAACTATCGTGTGGATATCGATGTTCCGATCCCGGGAACGCCCTTGGGTGTAGGCGTTTCGTATGAGACGGAGCGCCCCGTTGCAGACGGCTTGGGTGTGCTTGGCTTGAGCAACCCGATCACGGCTCCTATCGCAGGCGGTTATTTGCTTGGCCGCGCACTCAAGTTCTGGTGATCTTTTGATTTGATGTGATGTGATGGGGTGTTTGCGAGGATGGAGGGGGTTGCGGGGATGACTTCTTTTTTTATAGGATACAAGTGACGCAGTTGGGTAAGTTCTGTGGGTCGAGTCACCACATCCTGCCACAGAATTCTCTCGGAAGTGCCCTTCTTTACGAACGGAGCGTGACCCGTGTCTCATCCCTCTTCCGTTGTTGTTCCTCGATCGGCTTCTTATCGTCGTGCGGTTGTTTTGTTTTGGTTGGGTGTGTTGATCGCGGCGGTGATGTTGTTTTGGAGCTTGCGCGGAGTGGCGTGGGTGGATTTGCACAAGGCGCTGCTTGGGGCGAAGTGGCAGTGGCTGCTTGTGGCGTGGGGATTGATGGGGTGTTCGATGGGGATGCGAGCGTTGCGGTGGGCGACGTTATTTCCGCCGTCGTTGGGGTTGGGGGGGCGGACTGTTTTTGCTCCGATGATGGTGGGGTATTTGTTTAATCTGCTTTTGCCCGGGCGGATGGGGGAGTTAGTGCGTTCGGTGGCGTTGGCGAAACAAACGCAAAAGCCGGCGAGCGGCATCTTGGCGACCATCGTTGTGGAGCGTTTGGTGGATGCGTTGCTGATGGTGTTGTTTGCGGTGGTGTGGTGGGTGACTTTTCGGCCTGAGTTTTCGGGGGGAGCGGGGATCGGGATCTTGGCGGTGGGGTTGGTGGCTGTGTTGTGTGCGTTGGTCATGATCTGGGCCGAAGTGATGTGGGTGGATCGGTTGATTCGGTCGATTCTACGGGTCTTTCCGACGAAGCTGAGCGAACTGATCTGGCGGTTGTATCTGCATTTTCGTGAGGGGCTGCGCTCGATGGCCGATGTTCGGCAGCTTGGGCGATTTTTGGGGATCACGCTCTTGATCTGGAGCGTCGAGTGGGTGACCTTGTCGTGCTTGTTGTGGACTTTTTCGCTATCATTGCAGCCTTTGGAAGTGGCGTTTTTGCTGGCGGCGGTTGCGCTCGGAAGTGCGCTCTTGCCGGCCCCCGGGCAAGTCGGAACCTTTCAGTTTTTTGCGATCCAAGCCGCGATGCTTTTGGGCGTGCAAAAGACCACAGCTACGGGATTTGCGTTGGTTTGGCACGCAGCGGTCTTTTCGACGCTTGCGTTGTTGGGGTTGGGAGCGTTGTTGTGGTTACGGCGGCGTTGGGCTACATGGATGTGGTCGTTGGATATCTCGAATAATCCGACGGATGTGGAAAAGAAAGATCAGGAAGCGACCTGAGTTTGGCGACGAAGAAAGGCAACGGATGGAGCAAAAGGTGGTGATGGTGACGGGTGGTGCGGGGTTTGTGGGGAGCCATCTGGTCGAATTATTGTTGTTGCGGGAGTATGAAGTGCATGTCTTGGATCGCGTGGCATGGCAAGAAGCACGCAATCTCGATGACGTTCGAGAGCATCCTTGTTTGCACTACACGCAAGGGGATCTGCGCGATGCAGCGGCTGTCAAAGCCTTTTATCGGCCTGAAGCTTCGGTGCTGTATCATCTTGCTTCGGTGGTTGGTGTTCCGCATTACATGGCCGATCCTCTGGCCTTGATCGATACCGCTGTGTTTGGGACGCGCATCCTTCTCGATCTCGCACAAGCCCACGGCACGCGCTTTTTGTTCGCCAGCACCAGCGAAGTGTATGGCAAGAACCCTTCGCTCCCGTGGTCCGAAGACGCTGATCGAGTACTTGGCCCGACGTCGATCGATCGATGGAGTTACAGCACGAGTAAAGCGTTGTGCGAACACATGCTTTGGGCGGTGCATCGTCGGTCTGGATTGCCGATCACGATCGTTCGCTTTTTCAATGCCTACGGACCGCGCCAAGCGCCGATCTATGTGGTCTCGCGCAGCATCGTGCGCGCTTTGCGTGGTGAATCCCCTTGGCTGTTTGATGATGGCACGCAGACGCGGTGTTTTTCGTATGTCGGGGATGTGGTCGAAGGGGTGTTGCGGGCTGCAACGTCGCCGCAAGGTGTGGGAGAAGCATTTAACCTCGGTCACCCCGTGGTTTCGACGATGCGTGAGGTGATCGAAGAGATCTTGGTGTTGACGGGGGCCACGCAAGGATGGGTAAAAGTGGAAACCCAATCTTATTTTGGCGATACCTTCGAGGAGATCCCACACCGCGTTCCAAACGTCGCAAAGGCCGCAACGCTGTTGGGGTGGTGCGCGGACACCAATCTACGCCAAGGACTGCAAGCCTCTGTCGCATGGGCTCGATCGCATCCGTGGTATCTTGCTTCCTAACGCCTGCTTTTTCGTGAGCGAGTGCGACTTGCGGGGTTGGTTCTGCTTTTTCGTGAGTGAGTGCGACTCCATGCCCCACATCTTCACGACGCCTCTATTTACCTCCCATTGACGGGGCGAATCGGCATTTTTCAAGTCAGCCACACCGTCGCTCGAATGGCCACATTTGCCTTTTTGATAGATCGCATCCATTCGGGATGAGATCTGTGTGAAACAAAAGTGAAACGCTTTTTTGGTTTTTGCGTCTCAACCATCGAACTGACCCGTGTTTTTTCTGATCGGCTGCGTACCCCTGCATCTTTATCTTCCATGCGGCGCATGAGAGGGAGTCTGTCACAAGGGAGTGTTGTGCGTGCGTGGTGGTGATGATAAAGACTTGGGCAGGAGAATTCTTCGCGTGAAGCGAAGGATATCGAAAACGTTCGCGTGAACAGCTTTTTGATGAATCGTCTTCTTTCTTTTGTGGAGAGGAACCCAACACATGACCAAGCCCCATTTTTTTCAAACGTTTCTTGCGAAGATCATCCCCGTGGTTGCGGCCTTGTTGATCGCAAGCCTCTGGACCACGGGTTGCCCCGCACCTACAAACAACGAACAAGTCGCCGAAACGACCACCGAAAAAGTGGCCGACGGTAGCACCGAAACCATCCCCGAAACCACAGTCGAAGTGCCTCCCGAAACCCAAGTCGAAAAGACTCCCGAAACCCAAGTCGAAGAAACTCCCGAAGCTACGGGCTCTTTGTATCAACGCCTTGGTGAAGAAGCCGGCATCCAGAAGGTCGTGGGCGATTTTGTGGGGCGTGTTGTCAAAGATAGCAAGATCAACGGCTATTTCTTGAACAATACCCTCGATGCTACGCGCTTTACAGGCTGTTTGGTCAAACAAATCGGCCAAGCCGTTGGTGGTCCACAAAAATATGATTGCAAAGGTATGAAAGAAACCCACCAAGGGATGGGCGTTTCCAAGCAAGACTTCAATGATCTGGTCGGCCATCTTGTGGATGCTCTCAAAGATGCCAAAGTCGCACAAGCTGATATCGACGCCATCGCCGCTGTTCTCACACCGATGGAAAAAGATATCGTCGAAGATGCCGACAACAACAAAACTGTTTACCAGCGTGTCGGACGACGCCCCGGCATCGAAGTGGTGATCGCTGACTTTGCCAAGCGGGTTTTGGCTGACACTACCGTCAGCACTTTCTTCGCGAATGCCAACGCCGACCGTTTTGGAACTTGCCTTGTGCGCCAAGTTTGCAACATCGACGGGCCTTGCCAATACGGCAAAGAACCTGCCTCGGGTGAGAAGGCTGTCGATGACAAAAAGCCTTGTTTGGGCATGGTGGACGTACACAAAGGTCTTGGGATCTCGCACCAAGATTTCACCACCGTGGTCGGCCATCTCGTCGATGCGCTGAAAGGTGCCAAAGTCGCACAAGCCGATATCGAAGCCCTCTCCAAAGTCGTCGGCCCCATGTGCTCTGATATCGTTGAAGTCGGAAAAGACCAATGCACCAAGCCTTGATCTAAACTACGCCCAACGGTTTTGATGTTCCTCTCTTCTGCGATCTACTCCTTGTCTGCCTGCCTTGCTTCTGTGGCCTTCTTTTCATGGTTTGTTGTTCTTTCCTTGTTGTGGACGATGTTCTCCCTCCGTCGTTCGCGCCGAGGGAGCTTGCTTTTGGGGTGTTTGATGAGTTCTCCAATATCGCGTACCATCGCCTTTGTTTTGTTGTTTGGGGGGTTGCTGAGTGTGTCTTGGTATAGCATGCGCGGCTATCGCGCTTGGCAACGCCGTCAAGCATCGTCGAAGCCGTGGGTGCATCCATTCCGAGAACCTGATCTGAAGCTTCCCAAACCACCGCGCCTTCGAGTCTTTGGAATGTTTGTTGGAGAATCCTCTTTTGTCGAAGCACAAGCTTTCACGCAAGCGCAACGCATCGTATGCCAAGACAACTCTGTTCGTGCGTTGATGCGTCGACAACGCGCTGCTCGTGTTGAAAAGCTGCGCGCTCAAGGCAATATCGACGCTCTCTCAGGCGCAACGTGGAATCGCCCCAGCCCTCGCGAACGCAATCCCTCGATCCGTTGGAATTGTGAAAAAGTGCTCACTTCCCAATGGGCAGATCTCCCCCGACCCACCAAGGTTTGGGGCCGTTTGCTTTATGTCTTCGATAGCCCCAAACATCCTTTGCGTCACGCCTCTTTTCAATACGATCTGCACCCCTCCAAGGCGCTTTCGGCTTTCCGATCGGTCATCACACACTACCAAACCCGCTTCGGCGCACCCTCCCGCTCCAAAGATGATCGTCCTCTCCCCCGAATCATCGGCCCCATGAGTGCCTCGCTGCCTCGGCCTTCTTCTCAGCCTGCCTCTTTGGTCTCGACTTCTCAGCCCGCATCGAGCATCGTGGCATCTTCGGCTTTTTCTACCCCCCACAACGCGATGCTGCCGCCTTCTTCTGACGCGGACTGGTTGGCTCAAACCCGCAAGTATGATCGCTTTCGTCGGGTATGGCGCTTCTCTGGGCTTCGCGTCCAGATCACGCTGCGCAGTTTTGGCGGATGGTTCAATCTCTCCGAAAGCATCGAAGTCCCTTGGCCGATCCGCCCTGATGCGCCCGTTGTTTCTCGAACAAAATAGAACAGAAATCACAGGGGCTTGCCTTGGAGGGCGATCAGGCGGGCGTGTTGGGTCAAGATCGCGATATCGAGGCGCTGCGATTGTAGGCGAATGGAGAGGTAGCGTTTGAGGTGTCCGAGAAGGTTAGAGAAATCTTCTTTGCCGACTTGGTAGCTTGCAAGCGAAGCTTGGTAGGTTTGAAGGGCGAGCGGCAGGAGTTGTGTGTGGGTAAGCTGTTGTTGCTGGCGGAGATTGCGGAGTTCTTGGAAGGTATCGCTCAGTTGCTGACGTAGATCGGAGAGCAGTTCGCGCAGGCGTTTTTGGGCGGTGACAAAACGGGCGGTGGCTTCTTCGGAGAGACCTTGGCGTGCGCTGTTTCCCCATGTCGGTAGGGGAATCTGGATGCCGAAAGACAGAAACGGTTCGCCTTGATCCGCGCTGTTTTCAAAGCGTTGTTGGATCGTCAAGCGCAACATGATCTCAGGCCAGTATTGGGCTTGTGCGATATCTTTGAGCTGCTTGGCTTGAAGCGCGTCGCTGTGCCAATACCGAAGCATCGGTCGTGATCGAAGCACTTCTTCCCATGCAGCCGTTTGATCTTTTGGAAAAACCGCCGGTAGCTTTAGCGCCATCGCCCACCGAGCAAACAGAAGGGGGGTTGGGGGAGATGTGACGGCGGTGGAAGAGGCGGTGGTTTGGGGAGATGTGACGGTGTTGGAAAAGGCGGTGGTTTGGGGAGATGCAACGGCGTTGGAAGAGGCGGTGGTTTGGGGAGATGCAACGGTGTTGGAAGAGGCGGTGGTTTGGGGAGATGTGACGGCGGTGGAAGAGGCGGTGGTTGGGGGAGATGTGGCGGTGGTGATGGGGGCAGGTGAGGTGAGGCGTTGGATTTGAAGGAGGCGTCGTTGGGCTTGTCGTTGGATTTGAAGGGCTTCTTGTTGGAGTTGTGCGAGTTGGAGCAGAGCGAGCAGGAGGTCTTGTTTGCGAGAGGTGGAGGCGGTGTATCGGGTGCGTGCGACAGCGGCGATCTGTTGGGTGAGCTGGTAAAGTTCGCGGCGCAAGTGCCATTGGAGGCGGAGATCGAACAGGGCCAAGAGATGCTCGCGTAGCTCGTAGGCGATCTTGGTTTGGTTTTCTTGCAACAAGAAATGGAGTTTGTGGAGTTCGGCTTGTGCGATGGCTTTTTGTGCTGCGAGACGCCCAAGTATCGGGAACTTTTGGCCGATGGAGTATTGGATGCCAGTCATCATGTTGGGGCGGAAGTTGGGGAGAGGGAAGTTGTTGGCTTGGATGCCGATCTCCAGATCAGGCCAAGCACCCGCTTGTTTGATGCGTGCAGCAGCCACTGCAAATTGCGAGCGGATGCGTTGAAGCGTGGGGTTGTGGCGTGCCGTTTGAGTCCAAAGGTCGGCGAAAGCAGGTGGCGCAACGAGCACGCGAGGCGGCGTTGGAAAGAGCGCATCTTCGGGTTGAACGGACGCTGCTTGAAGCGAAGAAGGCCACCCCAGCCACAACAGCAACAACGCGATCGAGACGCTGGTTCGGAAGACGGGAAACGCCGAGGATAGCGTGTGTACTTGGGTGTGGCGTCGGTATCTGCGCTCTTCTCGCCAACAGTAAAGGACGGGAACGAGAAAGAGTGTCAATAGTTCGATCAGCATCCCGCCAAACGAAGGGATCGCCATCGGGATCATGATATCGGAGCCTCGGCCTGAAGAAGAAAGGACGGGCAGCAGCGCAAGGATGGTGGTTGCGGTGGTCATCAAGCAGGCGCGGATACGCCGTTGTCCCGCTGCTACGGTGATCTCGCGGATCTCTTCGATCGATTGAGGAGCTTTGCTTTGGAAGGATTGATCGAGATAGGTGGCGATCACAACACCATCGTCGGAAGCGATGCCAAACAGCGCGATAAATCCGACCCATACCGCAACGCTCATCTGGAAAGCTTGGATGTGGAAGACTTCGCGCATCGGTGCGCCAAACACCGAAAAATCGAGGAACCAAGGCTGTGCATACAACCACAGCATCAGGAATCCACCCGACCACGCCACCCCAATCCCTAGAAAAACAAACAGGGTTGTGGAGGTCTGGCGGAATTGCAGATAAAGCAACAAGAAGATCAAAAACAGCGAAAGCGGAAGGATCACCAACAAACGTTTTTCAGCGCGGATCTGGTTTTGATAGGTTCCCGCAAAGACGTAGCTCACACCCGCCGGGAGTTTCCATCGGCCTGTGTCGCGTTGGGCGCGCAGGTAGGCTTGTGCTGCTTCGACCGTTTCGATCTCGCCGTAGCTTGGGTTGCGATCGAAGATCACATAGGCCACCAAAAACGTATCTTCGCTTTTGATCATCTGCGGGCCACGCGTATAACGGATCTGCGCAAGTTGAAATAGCGGGATCTGCGCGCCTGTGGGAGAGGCGATCATGATGCGTTGGAGAGCATCGGGGCTGTTGCGTAGCTCGCGTGGATATCGCAGCACCACGCGATAACGCTCGCGCCCTTCGACGGTGGTTGTCACCGTCACGCCTCCGATCGCCATCTGGAGAGTGCGCTGAACGTCAGCGACTTGGAGTCCATAACGGGCGATGGCACGGCGATCGATGATGAATTCAAGGTAAGGCTTACCGACCACGCGATCCGCGATGACCGTCGCAGGCGAGATCTGCGGCACTTTTTTCAAATAGCCCTCGACCTCTAAGGCCACTCGCTCAAGCGTCGGTAGATCGGGGGCTTTGATCTTGACGCCCATCGGTGCGCGCATCCCGCTTTGGAGCATCACGATCCGCGCACCAATCGGTTGCAGCAACGGGGCAGAGGTGGTTCCCGGCAGACGGGTAGCTTTGACGATCTCGTTCCAGATATCTTGAGGGGTGTGGATGTGTGGTCGCCATTGGCGGATGCGCTGGCCGTTTGGGAGTGTGCGATATTTGGCTTTGTAGTGGATCACGTTTTCAAACATGGAGATCGGAGCGGGATCAAGGGCGCTTTCGGCGCGTCCGAGTTTCCCTACCACTTGCTCGACTTCGGGGATCGCACGCACCGCGATATCGAGCTTTTTGAGTACATCCAAGGCTTCGCCCATCGAAGCGTGCGGCATCGTCGTTGGCATCAACAAAAACGAGCCTTCGTCGAGGTTGGGCATGAATTCTTTCTTGAGTCCGGGAAAGATATCGTGGTGCAAACGCACCCACCAAGGATGCGAACGCAGCGTCTGCTCAGGGATACCAAGGCGCGCCACCACAGACGGAAGCCAGCCAAAGACTTGTTCAAACCCAAGCCACACGTTCGCACCAAACAGCACCAACACCAGCGGCATACTGAGAAACAGCAGCTTGTGGCGTAAGAAAAACCGTAGCAGCGAAGCATAAAAGCGCTTGAAGAGCGCAAAGAAGCCGATCAGTCCGCC
>CAUJFU010000474.1 GCA_963169055.1 Myxococcota bacterium | reverse complement strand
TACAGCCCGGCCAATTCCTCAGCGGTACCATCCGCACCTTGAAAGACCAATATTTTTACCGCCTTCCTATCTCGCAGCCGGGAACTTACACCATCGAAACCTTACCTCCAGACGAGCGAACGGACACACACTGTACTCTCCTACAAGGAACCTCGGTCCTTGCTTCGGATGACGACAGCGGCCACAATCGCCATTGCAGAATCAACAGAGTCCTCTCCCAAGGGGAGTACACCCTCCAGATAAAAGGGGCCGCGTTCCGAAGTCGCCTCGCCAAAGGTGGAGCCTTTCGGGTCACAGTTCGGCTGATCAAACCCTCACGCGAAAATCTTCCAACCTTGGACGTCCACCAAACGCTCTCCCATCACCTGCGTTCTCATCAAGATGTGCATAGTTACCGTTTACCGATTACGCAAAGCGGGTTCTACACAATCGAAACGCATGGCCCCAGCCCTGAAACCGACACGATGTGCTTACTTTTTTTCCAAGGCAAACAAATCGCCTTCGATGAAGACGGAGGCTCTAGGCTCCATTGCCGCATTTATTCGCACTTGAACCCCGGCGATTACATCGTACGCATCCGAACATCTCTGGGATCACGTCGGTTTGGCCCTTACCAAATTACCGCACGTCGCTCAAACAGTCTCTTTCCAAGCGTGCGCATTTTACCTCCCGCACAAACGCGCAGCCCTTCTCTCGCATTGGATTCATCAGCAATTCCTGCGTTAAACATGGGACAATTCGTTCAAAATGAACTCAAATCCACCGTCGACCAACACTCTTACCGCATACGCATCACAACCCCGGGCACCTACAAGATCGAAACGCAAGGCCCACAATCTAGCACAGACACCGTCTGTAAGCTCTTTGTTGGAAACAAACTGTTCGCTTCCAACGACGATGGGGGCAACAAGCTTCACTGCAAAATCGAAATATTTCTCGAAAATCGCGAATATCTTCTACGCGTAAGCGCCGGAAGTCGCCGAATCGGAAAGTACCGCCTCAGCGTGTCACCTGTCCTTGTCAGCCATACCGCCCGACCGACACGCCCCCTAATTCTTGATCAATCTTTGCGCGGAGAAATCAAAACCCGCCATGACATCGACTCCTACAGCCTCAAGATCACGCGCCCGGGCCGCTATCGCATCGAGACACAACCACCCGAACAAGACACAGACACTGTCTGCAAAATCATCCAAGCCGGACGAATTATCGCCCAAGACGACGATGGTGGGCGCAAAAGACACTGCCGCATCGATGTGCGCCTCTCTAACGGCGACTACACCATCCAAATTCAAGGAGCGACTTCCCGATGGTCTGGGAAACTCCACAGGGCAGGCCGCTACCGCGTTCTCGCTCGATCTCTTGACGCTCCTCCTTCTACACTCCCTCCTTCTACACCCCCTCCTTCTACACTCCCTCCTTCTACACTCCCTCCTTCTACACCCCCATCTTCGATGAGCGGATTTGCGCTACAACCTGGTCAACGCCTGCAAGCGATGCGCGTAGAGCAACAACGTCTCGATGTTTACATTTTGCAGATCCCAACACACGGGAGCTATAGAATCGAAACGGACGGCGTGATGGACACGAAATGCTACCTTGATGATGCCCAAGGCTCTCTTGTGGCAGTAGACGACGATCACGGACAGGGTGCAAATTGTCGGATCTTCACTCGCCTCAATTCGGGCTTTTATCGACTACGTGTTCTTGTTCGCTTTGTAGGTCGCACCGAGCCGTATGGTCTAACGCTCGGACGATAGGCTGTCCGCCTTAAAGAAACAGCAGAACCTCCTCACTATTCCAGCATCAAGCTAAAACTGCCCTTGCCAGCTCAGTCCCAAAACATGCACCGTCGCGTTGTAAGCACCATTTCCGATGATCGAGGCTCCTTCGGGGTTGAGGGGATTGAGCTGTTTGTATTGGCTGTTGGTGATGGTGCGTTCGGGCATCCAATAAAGCCCGTAGCCTAGGTCAAAGCGCATCTTGGCAAGCGTCAGACTCGCACCAAGGCAAAAGACGTGTTTGTTGCTGTCCATGATCAAAACGGAGAACATCTTGTCGGGAACAGCGGAAGTTTCGAAGATGTAGCCGTACAGGATCTGAAACCAACCTTTGACGACTTCGATACGCCCGCCGATGCGAACAGAGAAGGCATCTTGCCAATTGCGGGGGATCTTGATCGGTGGGACGACATAATCACCGATGGTCGGGACATTGCGCAAGGTGATGCCCGAACCTGCGGGAGAAAAGTTGATGGTGTCGTGCATCGACCATGTTTCGTAGACAAAGGCAGCTTCGATATCCGCACGATCGCCCCAAAAAGTCGCCCGCACAGCCGCACGAATGATAAACGGCAACCAAAAACCAGCGGAGACTTGGTCGCCTTCGACCTTCGTCGGATCGAAGAGTGGATGCGTGGGGAGACGGACGCGCATGGTGCCTTCGCCTTGGACACGTACAGGGGCTTGCATACTGGCGGCAACGTCCAGCTTGAATCCAGCCGTATCGACCGCACGCCCCCAAACACCGAGGTTTCCCGAAAGATTGAAATAACTGTTCAAGCGCGCTTCGGTATAAAGATCGAGATCGGGGGCTTCGGGTTCGCCAAAGATGCCCAAATAAGCCGAAGCAGCGGTCATCAGACGAACTGTCACCGTGACGTTTTGAACACTCAACCCCACCCGAAAACGCGGATGTGGCGACCATGCGATCGAGGCTTGAGACACAAGAAACAAGCTGCCGCTCATGTCGATGATGCCGTAACGATGCGCCCCTGTATCGGGGAACTTCAGCGACATCGCATAGGGCGCATACACGCCCACGCCCACCGTGATATTCGGATCTTTCCAACCATACGCAAACAGCAGCGACGGATCAGGAAGCGGTGGGGCTTGATTTTCCACAAGCGAAAAGGTTTCGACGGTCCCATCAGGCTTTTTGCGATCCGAGCGTTGAAAGCTACTGCCTGAAAAGATCACTCCCGCATCCACAAGCAGATGAGGGCCTTGAAACGCCGCAAGATTGGCCGGGTTGTACCACATGGCCTGCAAGGAATCCGCCCCTGCGATCCCTGTCCCTCCCCGTGCCATCGAAGAAACACCACGACCCGGCAAATAAAACCCCGCAGATCGGGCGTCTTGTACCCACCCCCAACACAAACACCACACGCCCATCCACACGATCCGCATCTGATACCACGACATGCTCTTCTCTCGCATTTGACAAAAAACCCCGTGTTCTCGGCATTTCAAGCGGCAGGGTCATCTGTCTGAAAAACAGACGCTCACCCCGCCGACACGGGGTCAAGGGGGCCGAGACCCCTTGTGGGGCGTGAGGCAAAGCCCCACAAAACAAACCGAGCCGCATCAGTCTTGTTCTCTACCCTGCTTTATCCGCAAGAAACTCACTTGAATAGAGCAGCCATCTCGCTGCCGAGCTTTTCCAAAGCAGAAGCCTCAATACGGCGGTAGACAAGATCGTCGAAACGGTCGCGCTTGTCGAGGATATGCCCTAGTTTGGGGAAAAAGAAGAAGCGGAAGTTGTTTTTCTTCCAGATGTATTGGGCCAAGATGCGGATAGACAGAGCATGATAAGCAAGGGTTTGGTTGTCCCACATTCCTTGGAAAAAGATCACAGGGATCTTGAGGCGCTCGAGGATCTGATCCACGCGAGGATAGCGGAGCTCTTGAAGAGTATTGGCGCGCAACATCCGTTGAAACTTGAGCATATTGATGTAGTTTCCGCCTTGGATCTCCATAAAGCTGATCTTGCCGTCACCATCGGCATCCAAGGCAGGCCCTTGTGCAGCCAGACTCAGGCCAACAGCCCCCGCTTGCATAAGCTCGCTGGGATCGAGAAGACCGTCGTTGTTTTTGTCGACGCTGCGGAACCAATACAACGGGCGGTGGATGATCTGTTCATGCGAGATCGTTTCGAGCGTCGAGGCATAAAAGCCCGTCACAGCGACACCTGCGACGGCTTTTTCTTGTTCAGCGACTTGCAGGGCGATGTAGGTCCCTTGCGAAAATCCTGCAAGGTAGATCTTGGCTTTGGGCATCTTCTTTTGCGCCCACTGCACCAAGCCTCGTGCATCATCCACGAAGTACTTGAGTGAGTTTTCCATAAACGCCTTGAATGCGGGGCCTTTGACGTAGTTTTTGTCTTTGGCCGCAAGTTGGTTGATCTCGAAAGAGCGCTTGTTGTAGCGAAGCACCACAAATTGCTTTTTGACCAAACCGTCACGGATATCACAGAAAAAACAGTTGGGTTTGCCAGCGCTCGCGGCAGAAAGATCGGAGTCCATCCCTTGCGGACCCGATCCGTGGATCAAGATCACTACACGCGCAGCGTTGGCATCTGTTGTTCCCGTAGGATAGGCCAATTTCCCTGCCAAAGAAAACCCATCCGAGCTCTTGTGGACAAACGCCACCTCGCCCGCATAAGCCAGACCACTCCACACCCACACGCTCCAACCCAACGCCCACAACCAACGGCTTGCCATCTGCGCCTCCCTCGTTCGTTTTTTGTGCAACCACGGACAAGTGAAGCATACCCCACCCACACAACACAAGCACCCACACCCAAAGCCCCCCACAGATCGACAGAACACAAAACCTCTCGTGAGGTTCACTTCGAAAGGGTGTTGTAGCTGTTGGTGGTGGAATGGCTGCCGTTGGAGCGTGTGCCCAGCGTATGTCCGGCGTTGGCTTGGAGAGCGTCAAGCTCGCTGCTACCGAAGGTTCCACGCGGTGCTTCCCATGCCAATTCGGGCGGATCGCTGTCAGGGTTCGCGATCACAGGATGGGAGGGGGCTTCGGGCAGCGCACCGGGTTCGAGGGTGTGGGATGCGCTATCAGATGGCGGCGCTTCGAGAGAAAGCGCACCAAAAGCCTGATCCATCCGCTGCATCGCCTCAGAAAGATCGGCAGAGGCGCTGCTGCTTTCCTCGGTGATACGGGCTTTTTCGAGGCGAACGATACGGCCCATCATACTTTCTTCGAGTGCTGCATCTTCGGGGAAAGTGATCGATAAGCCCGATTGAAGGACTTGATCTTCGATGAATTGCACAAGCATATCGACGAGCGCACCGATCCGACCCGGACTCGATTGACGAGCAAGACTGCGAAGCTGGCGGGGCAGCTCTTTTAAGAGGAAAGAGCGGACGTAGCGTTGTTGGTAGAGCTCGGCTTGTTCGTCTTCGGGCATGGTGTGTTGTGGGATCGGTTGTTTTTGGAGGCTGAGCAGATTGTTGCGGTAGAGGCTTTCGATGCGCGCCATGAAAGATTCGCGGACTTCTTTGAAGCTTTGGGGAGGTTGAGCGCGTCGGATGTGCTCGGCCTGATCGGCTTCGATACGATGGAGATATTCACGAAAGCTGAATTGGCCTTGGGTGAGATGTTGTTGGATCAACAAAGGAAGGTCAAGATAGCCCATGCGTTCGAGCAAAGAGTCGATCAAGGCGAGGGTTTCTTCTTGGAAGTTGTGGAGCGAGAGAGCACGTACGTTGTGTTCGCGGTGGCCTTGGAAGATCCATTGAAGGCGTTCGCGGGCCTCGATCAAGTGTTGCTGGAAGACGGCAGGACGGGCTTTTGCGGTATCTTGCAAAACAACGCGGGCGATACCGCTATAATAACGCAGCATCTCGTCCGCTTCGCGTTGAAGCGCAGCAAACGGCACTTGTGCGGGGGCGGCGGCTTGTTGAGAAACGATCTGTTCGATCTGTTCGGTGGAATGGTCAAGACGGCGCTGCACTTCGTGGAGAAGGTCAGAGATCGCGACGCTGTGGTCGTCTTTGGGTTCTTGGTGACTGCCGTCTGCCCAAGCGTCCTCGTCGTCTTGGAGGCGGCGACGGGCTTGTTTGGCGCTTTCGGGCGAAAAGCGTTGTTGCAGCAAAAAGATCACAAGGCAAAGCGTCAACAATTGCAGCAACACCGCCCACAGCCAAACGCCCGTCCCTTGGGCAGAAGGTGCGGTAGGTGCGGAGACCTGCGCCAAGGAACCTGTGCGCGGATCGCGTTGTGTGGTGGAGGCGGATGATGGAGGAGTTTGGGTGGCGGCTTCTTGAGCATTGTGGGTGTCTTGGTGTGTCGAAGGTGCAGCATCCGAAGCTGACTCACGGGGAGCGACGATGGGTGCGGTGGGATGGGAGGTTCGAGAAGGCATGGATGGTGAGGGTGTGCGCATGAGGGGAGGGGTAGGAGTGGGCGCATCGCGTCGAGTCATCGGAGCCATCGGGATCTCGGGCTGTTTGGCGCGAACGTTGCGGATGCAGCTAATCGCGACTTCCATTCCCTTGCGACCGCAAAAGGTGCGTGGAGCCGAATACAAGGGGATTCCACACATGCCCATCACCCACTTTCGGCGATGGCTGCGATGCCAAAGATTGCAACGTTGTGTCACTTCTTCGAGGTTGGGGAGTGGGCCGTATTGGTAAGAACGACCGCAGATCACAGGCTGCTCTTTGCAACCTGCGACGAGCCGTTTGAGTTCGCGATGACAGCGGGGGTTTCCTCGCAGATCGACACCGCAAACCGTCAGATTGGCTTGTGCGTGCGAGGCCCACCCACCGAGAAAAAAGAGGCCGATGAAAAGAAATCGTCTTGTTGTGTCCATCCGCTGCGCTTCCTTGTATCTTGGGGGCAAAGAGCGACGGTACGTCGTTGTGCGCCACAGGAAAGTCCTTGACCTTTTGTTGGAATCCAGATAGAGGGGGCGGACGAGCATTGGAACAGGTCGGCCCTTGCGTGTTCGGTATGCCATGTCCAGAACGTAGCGTCCGTACGGACGAGCATTGAAACATATAGAGAGTAGGCGCTTTCAAAAGTCAAAAAAATCGCGGGTTCGCGGAAGAAAAGGCATGGTCTGCGTCGAACCACCGAGGCGTAGGATGTGTGCATACCATCGTATGCGCAAAGGCAAGCAAAGAGGAGCGGAAACATGGGTTTGAGTTTTGACGATATCCAGAAGCATTTGGGCGGCGATGCCGATTCGTTGTTGGGTCATGTCTGCAAAGGCATCCCCAAAGAGATGTTGACCCTTCCCGGAGAAGACTTTGTTCATCGCGTCTTTACGCACTCCGATCGACCGATGCAGGTGCTCAACAATATTCAGCGGATCTTTGGGACGGGTCGGCTTGCAGGAACAGGCTATATGTCGA